>JAJZYC010000051.1 GCA_021806125.1 bacterium | reverse complement strand
TACCTTTAGCAAGTAATTTACAATAAAATGCTATCCTCTGGGTATGCTTGCCTGTTACCTCATCCCTCGCTTTGGCAATTTTATTAAATCTTCTTAAGTTTTCCAGAATGTCTATATTAAGCATTTGTATATTTTATTAATATTAATTCTTTTTAATTATATCAAAACAGAATAAGAAAAGCAAAAAAAATATTTTAACGCGCCCCAATCAATTTCATTTTTTTCCTTCCTATTTTTTTTATATTATTTTTTATCAGATAACCTGCCAGCTTCCAATATAGGCAAACCGCCTTTGGACGGAACGTATATCACTTGGTCGTTTTTATCCTTCGAAATATTTTGTATCCATTTATACGTTAAATATCCGGGATTTTTATTTAAAGCCGTTCCCACTATTTCTACCGACTGCGCAACTCCTTTAGCTCTTTCTATCTCGGCTTGGGCTAAATATTTAGCCGCTTCTTCTTTCGCTTTGGCTTTTATCCTTGCCGTGTATTCGGCGTATTTCGCTTTAGCGAGTTTTGCCTCTCCGGCTTTTTTTGAACTCCAGACGTTATAAACGGGACTTACCGCCATAATAACGGCGGTAATAAAAACTATTATTCCAAAGCACGTAAAAACTATAGCTCCCCAATTGTATTCTTCTTCTTTTTTATTATAAAAAATACTCATAAAACCCCCTTAAATATATCTTAAAATTATATTTCTTACGACGATAGCCTTTAACGTTTCTTCTTCTTTTGATTTTTATATTCCATATTCTAAACACTCCATTTTATCCCAGGCTTATTGTTTTTATCAGGCCAAAAACAGCTTTTACACTCGAAACACCTGAAATAAGGTTTGCCGTTTTTGGTTTTTAAAATAACAAGATTTGCCTTGCATGACGGACAGGCGGGACCGGATTTAGATTTTGAACTTGGTTTAAAACCGCCGGATTTAGGCTTGTAATTATCGGATTTACTAACAGATATAGTTAAACCTTTTATTTTCTCTATTTCTATTCTTATAAAATCCGCTTGATTTTTCAGGAATGTTTCGATATTTCCGGTTCCCGCGGCAATTTCAGAGAGATAAGATTCCCATTTTGCGGTTAAAACCGGGTCTTTAATACTTGCCGGTAAATAACCTATTATCTCCTTGCCTTGAGCCGTCGAGATTATCTGTTTACCTTTGCGCTCCAAAAACTCCCTTTTAACAAGTTCTTCGATTATGTTCGCTCTTGTCGCTTCCGTTCCGATGCCGTCGGTTTCTTTCAATATTTTCTTAGACTCCTCGTCGGTTATGTATTTATAAATATGACTCATAGCATCGATTAACGTTCCGTCAGTAAATCTGGACGGCGGAGTAGTTTTCTTGGCGTCAACTCCCGCATCTGACGATTTAACGGCATCGCCTTCCGCCATAGGTGGCAGACTGTTTTCTTGAGCATCTTCGCCGTCTTTTTCTTCTTTAACCGCTAAAGCCTTAAAACCCTGCTTTAATACCTGAGTTCCGGACGCAGTGAATATGTAATTTGAGATATTGAGCTTAACCGACATGGCAACATATTCATAAGCCGGGGCGAATACAAGGTAAAAAGAAAGGATTATCTGTTCGTATAACTTTTTTTCATCTGTGTTTAACGAACCATAAGCTGTGGTATCTTTAGTGGGGACTATGCCAGTATGCGCCGTTATTTTTTTAGTATTCCAGCATTTATGCTTAATATTGAGATTAACTAAGTTAGAACCTGCCGGGAGAATAGTTTTTAATTTATTTACTAATTGTCCCGCGTTTACAAATTCTTCTTCAGGGAGATATGGACAATCCGTTCTCGGATACGACGTCAGCTTTTTTTCATATAAAGCCTGCAAGGTATCAAGCGTTTTTTTCGCCGACCAGTTCCATGCGCTCGAAGCAAACTTTTGCAGGCTTGAAAGCATAAACGGCATAGGCGGGTCCTGCGATTTTTTTTCGTTTTTTACGCCGGTAATCTTGCCAGTTTTATTTTTTACCGCTTGGGATATTATTTCGGTAATATTAGCGTCGATAAGCCTGTTTTCTTCATCTATGCCTTTTTCAAGTAAATCCGGTTTTAAGGTTGCCTTAAATCTGCCGTTTTTATGGTCGATATCCGCCCATACGACAAAATAATCTTTCGGGATGAAGTTTTCTATCGCCAAATCCCTTTCGACTACCAGATTAAGCGTAGGGGTCTGGACGCGTCCCACAGTAATAAGCCTGCCCGATTTAACCGTATAAGCTCTTGTAAGATTAAGTCCGACTAACCAATCCGCTCTCTGTCTTGATAATGCGGAAACCATAAACGGATAGTATTTTTTATTATCCCGAACATTTTTTAAAGCCTTTTCTATGTTTTCTTTATCCAAAGACTGAAGCCATAAGCGTTCAGTCTTACCTTTATATTTCACATATTCAAGAATTTCGTCAACTAAAAGTTGCCCTTCCCTATCGGGGTCGCCGGCGTTGATAATCTCGCTGGTTTTGCCTATTAAATCTTTTATTATTTTTAACTGCTTGCCCGAAGAGGCGTCTTTCGGAAATACTATCCATTTTTGCGGTATAACAGGTAAAGGCTCCATGCTCCATTTGTCTTTTTCACCGCGTTTATATCCTAAATACTCGCCCGGCATAGCTTGCGACAACAGATGACCGAAGCACCATGTAACCGTAATGTTATTTTTGCATTCGATACATCCGTCCGACCTTTTATTAATACCTATGACCTCTGCAATAGCAGTAGCCATAGACGGTTTTTCGGCGATAAAAAGTTTCATAAATTATTTACCTCTGTTTATTTAACTGTTGTATTAATTTTGGCATTCGCCGGAAGCGGGGCTTGCTTGTCCTGTATTCCTTTTGCTTTTTGCGGGTTACTGCTCTTTATAGGTTTGTTGATTACAAGAAAATTCTTTTTATATTCCTTTTTTGACGATGGCAAACTTGATAAGATCGTGCCAAGAATCATAATTATTAGTAGCCCAAAAAAAACGCCTAAGATAGGGTCGGAAATAATTGGATGTTTAGATTTAAAAGGCTTTAATTTATTATGTATCTTTCCGCCGATTTTAGTTTCCCAGAATTTCTCCCAAATTAATAAAAGCAGATTAATTGTACCAATCCCTATAACCAAAAATATGTTAAATATAAAATAGGTAACGGCAATTATCAGGTATCCAGAAAAATAAGATACGATAAAAATCGTAATTAATAATCCTGCGGCTATAGAAATCGGCATATTGCCGATGGTGGCGATAGCCTGAGAAACGTTTATATTTGGGTTTGGACTAATACTATAAAGAGTAAGACCAGTCAGAATGATAAAAACGCAAATAAAAAAGAATCTTAACGGACCCTTACCGTAATACGTTCTGCCGTATTTATTCAATACCTCATAAATATCTATTTCGTTACGCATAAATGTTCTCCTTTTTAAAATTTATCTATAGAATTAGAACTTTTAAATTTCCTCTGAAAATTTATTTTTACTTCTATTTTAATTTACCACTCTGTTATCACTTCAAATCTAAATACCCCGTCTGTGCGGATTCCCATAAGCAAACCAGTGTATAATTTTATCATTCACTAATATAGGTTCTTTTTTTAATCCTACGATAAGACATTGATATTTTAATTGAAGTATTTTTTCCCTAGATATTTGAGGATTATAATTATTAACGATATATTCGGCATCGGACTGACTATTAATATGAAAAAACATTTTACTTTTGAATGAATTTAAAATATCCTCCGTATGAGTTTTACCGTATATTTTAAACAAATCCCATATACTTTGGACAGTGGCTACTATTCTTACATTATCTACAAAATGCGTAAAATTATCTTGGCATATCGGGAATAAAGACAAATCGTCTATTATTATCGTGACGGGATTTTTAGGAGACGAATTATTATATACATAGTCCATTATTAGTTCAAATGGATAAAATAATAATCTCATTCTTTTTTGCCTATTTATTACCGGTGCGGTAAAATATATCGTATATGTATCATTCGGTAAAGAATCAAGCGTTTTTATTTCAGAAATAAAATTTTCGTCTTTGTTTGTAAATATCTTCTGTTTAAATTTTTCTTTTCTGTAGTTCGCCGTTTCTTCGAAAAATTTATCGTCGTCTCTGCCTATAACGATTACGGAATCTTTAAGGTTAAACAGATTAGGCTTAACGAAAAAGTTAGTTTTGCCGCTCCTGCAACTTCCTACGACGAGAACATTAGAATCGTCTGTCGTCCGTAATGAATGAGTTAGGATTATTTTATCCATAATTAATTATTATCCTCCTTTATTTTATTAAAAACTTTTTCAACGTATTTTTCCGATATTGCATTTTTCCAAGAAAACAAGCAATCATAGTCATTTTGGTCGAGAATCTCAAAATAATTTTCATCTATAACGTTTAGATGTATCCATACATAATTCCCAATCTTCAATCTACAATAGTAGAAATTATCTATAACGTTTAGATGTTCGAGCGCAACCCAAAATAATTCATCTACAACAGTAGAAATTTAATATAACCTTTAAACTAAGTCAGGAAAACGAACTCCCGTTCGATCTACAACAGTAGAAATTTAATATAACCTTTAAACAAGATAATCAGTTTCGACGAGCAAATATCTACAACAGTAGAAATTTAATATAACCTTTAAACACTTAAAACCTCAAAAACCAGCGAAGGATCTACAACAGTAGAAATTTAATATAACCTTTAAACCCGAAATAACTAATAATAACGATGAACATCTACAACAGTAGAAATTTAATATAACCTTTAAACCACATCTCGGAATGCGTAGCCTTGCCCATCTACAACAGTAGAAATTTAATATAACCTTTAAACAAAACTTCCACGCGACCATGCCCTGACATCTACAACAGTAGAAATTTAATATAACCTTTAAACAGTTAAAACGCATTATTTAACTGTTTTTCTTCCTTTCTTTCAATTTTCAAAGAACGAATTTATGCCACTTTCCGGTCGCTATTTTTTATAAAGACCGAGGTTTGCAAATTAATATAGGTAGATAAGACTCCGCTTTTATAAACTCCCGCCTTGTGCGTATTGCAACCACTCGGTAGCCGACAATTTTAAATCCGCTTTTCTTATATTTTCTGCTCTTTTTATTCTGTCGAGCAGTATCAGTCCTTTGCGGGCTATATTATAAGCTCCGTTTGCGGCGGCGTTTTCGGGTAAGGCTCCGCCGTTAAGCCTGCGGCTGTCGTAAAACTTACCGTCGTTATTTATTACCGGAGATATAATAAAATCACCGTTGCGCATTTGGACCGTAAGGCGAAAAAGAGATAATAATCTTACAAAGAAATCCTTGTCGTTTAAAGACAGAATAGATTCTTTTAAGTCGCCTTTATATTCGATAGAATATTCGGAAAATAAGACCTTGAATTCTTTCGTTAAATCTATCTTTTTAAATTTCGGCTGATTATTTTCGCTGAAGCGTTCTATCCTTTCGCCGTAAGTGTAAACTGTCCATTTGGTCCTTGCGCTCTGAATTTTGTCTTTATCGGTAAAATCGCCGTAGTTGAAATCAAACTCGAATAAATCGGTTTTTTGATTATAACGAATATCTCTAAACTTACCGAAAAACTGCAAGGATTTCTCGATATTAAAATAGCGGGTGTCAAACAAATTCACGAATCCGGTAACGGGGTCTATATCGGTTACTTTATATGGGGAGACGTAAAAAATCATTCCGCTTTCTTTGCCCATTTTTTCAAAGCTTACGAATTTATTTGCAAGCTGCAACGGTTTAAGAAGTCCGCCCAGTTCTTCCGGATTTTTCTTTTTATCAACGTAGAAGTTGAGCTTATCGATTAACGTTTTCTCGAATTTCTGGTATATTTGTTTTTCTATCGCAGACCTTTCCCTGATAAAGTTGTAGTTTAAATCTTCCATTACGCATACGGCGTTATGCTTTACCATTAAAGCCGCTATTTTGGATATGATGTTGCTTAAATAGCCTTCTTTTAATTCTTTGATATTGCCTATAGCGCTCCAATTAACCCTTGCCTCGTCTCTTTCTTTGCCTCTTTCGGTAAGTTTTTCCATATAATTAATGCTTTTGCCGTTATAGCCTTCTATTTCGTTTAAAGACTGTTGTTCTATTATCCTGCCGGCGGAATCTAATACGACGAGATAAACCAAGTGGCTTTCGGCTCTGTGAATGCCTATAACCTTAATGTCGTTAGAACGGATAAAATCTCTTGCAATATCGTTGATATTGCCATAGCCGGAAGCGTTAGGGTTTAGCGTTATCGGGACGTTAAACTGAAACTTATCGAACGCAAATCTGCGGTCTTTTATTATAGGATAATCGAATTTATTTTTAAGTTCTTCGGAGTGGTGGCCTTTTTGAAGTATTTCTTCGGAGTAGCTTAAAGACTTTTTTCTATAAAAGACTTCTGCTCCGCCGTTAAGTTTATAGACGGTATTTTTAAGGTTGCGTTCGTCAAAAAGCATTTTAAAGTAAAGTGTATGCAGATTAGGCGTGCCTTTGCTGTAGGGCGAAAAATCCTTATTATAAATCTTAAAAAGGTAAAGATTGCCTTCCTTTATAAGTTCGTCGATATAACTTGCTTTTATATCTCTGAAACTTACGTTGTAGCCTTGTGAATCGACGTCGTTGTAGAATTCGTTTATTTTTTGATAATCTTCGGTCGGTTTGAAATTAAAATTATAGCAAACCCACTCTTTGTTTTTGGCAATAGATTCTTTATAGAAGTCTATCAACGAATGTAAATCGTCAATGTTAAAATTATCCCCGGATTTAAAAGCGCCGGTTTCGTAAATTTTTAATATCTCTTCGGACGGCTCATACTTAGACATATTACCTTTCGAAAAGAAAACCTTAGGCAACATCATATAAGAATTTGGAAGCAGTTTATATTCCATTTTCCTATACGACTCTTCGCCTTTTTCCGCTAACGGCGCATTTCTGAAAATTTTATTATGTTTTTTATCTATAATACCGAGATAGTAATAATCGCCCTTGCGAAGCAATACCGAAGTATTATCCGATTCTTTATTTACGTCCCAACCCGCCAAAAGAGTGCTGTTGCCGAAATTAAGCTTTATCTTTTCCAATGAATACGGTTTTTTAGTTATGAAATTTCTAACTTCGTTGTAAAGTTTTACCGCTCCGTCCAGTTTCTCGATATTATCGTCAAACAGTTCGTAAAAAACAGGGTCTTTATCCGATCCCTCGACATCGAAAATTTTAAGCGTTCTATGTAGGGCTATAATATTATCCATTAAGCTTTTTAATACGGGAACGCTGTCTTGATTAGCCGTCCATAATTCGTAAGACTGCCTAATGCCTGCTACGGTATTGATAATTTTGTTATAGAAAAATTCAAAAATAAAATCTTTGTCAGTATTAGGTAATGCCGATTGAATGTCAGCGACCGTAAAATAAGCAATCTTTAAAAATTCTTTTTCCGGATTCTTAGATTTGGGATTATTTACGATATATTTTTCGAGCAAAATATTTTTTAGGAAATTAAAATCTTTAAATAATTCGTGCGATATATCGCTAAGATATCGACTTTTGATATAAATATTAGAATAATCATAATTTCTTCCATTAATTGCAAATATATTCGCAGTAGTTGATAAAACGGGTTTGATTTTGCCGTAAAACTCCATTACGGCGTTATTCATCGACTCTTTATTGGCAAAGCCTTCCGTTACCCAAGACGGAACATTCTTATCGCCTAATATCTGCTTTTTAAGCTGTTTAAGCATAGGAACGGATTTGCCGTCCAATTTATTGGCCTGGCGGAATAAGTTCACTTTTTCGTTAAAGCCTTGTATTTTTTTGCCATCCTCAAGGCTCTCTCCGCCTATCATTTTATTGTAAAGGTTAATGCCGGATTGAGTTAAGGTCTTTGAAAACCACTTAAGAGAAAACATATCTTCGACTTTCTCGCCATTTAGTATGGGTTCTACCGATTTTTTAACGTCTTTGATAAGTTCAGGATAGGAATTTTTGATTATTTCGAAGTTCTTCTTATTATTGATAAACAAGGGTAAATTTTCATTAATTACTCTATAGGCGTAGTTTGCGTGCTTTTCTTCGGAACCATAGATATTTTCTCTCGTCTTATAATAATTCGTAAAATAAGTCGTAAAAGTCTTAAATTTAGCCACAAGATTTTTTTCTTCTTCCGTTACGACAAATGCGGGAAGTTCTTTACGGATAAGTTCGGCAGATGCGATAAGTTTATACTTTGGGTTTCTTATAAAAAACGATACTATTTCTCTGCGGAGTTTTGCTTTAATATCGTTAAATTCTTCTTCATTCTTTTCATCTCTCGGAAAAATGCTATATTTTTCTTCAAAAAGAAATAAATCTTCTAAATTAATAGAAACTCCGGTCAGAGAATCGTTAATAAAAGTTTTAAGCCAGTTATCCGCTATTTTTTTAACTTTCTTAAAATCTTCCGCAAGTTTTTCGTCTTCCGCTAGTATGCCGGCTTTTTCGATATTGAAAAGCGTATCACCTTCAGGAATGAGTTCGAATCTTAAGGTTTTAGAATTTGAATACAGATTGGTAAATTTTGAAAACATAATACCTCCTTATAAATGTAGAATGTAAATGTAGAATGTAGAATGTAGAATGTAGAATGCGGGATAAGGGTGCACCATAGGCGCACCGAAAAGCATTCTACATTCTACTCGTTTAAAGTTTCTAACACGCTCCATTTTTGCCCCGCTTAAAATACGCTTTAACCCAAAAATCTTAAAATATAAATATTTAATCGTTTTGAGGCGGTTCATTTTCCTTAACCTTTCTATTTTTTTCGTATATTGCCCTCATCTGTCCCTCGGAACTTTTTTCCAAATCTTCCACTAATGCCTGCACCTCTCTTACCAGCTCCTCGTTTCTTAAATTGTTCCAATTTTTGTTTTCAAGCAGCATAAGCTTACTAAGAATATCCTTTACGAGCCAGAATCCTTTAAGGGTGTAGTTAGTATTTAGCGCCATAAGCCCCGCGAGCCTTTTTACGATTTTGTCTCCCGTTGCATCTTCATATGATTTTAAAGATTCTTGGAAAACAGACTTTATTTTTTCCTTGTAAAAATCAAGGTTTCCCGCCTCGATAGATTCCATCGCGACGCCTATCAGCTGGTTTGCGGCGTCGCTTTTGCTCATACCGTTTCTTTTTGCGTACAACTGGACGAATTCGTCCTGGTTATCGTATAGCCTGATATGCGTGCCCAATATCTGCCCCCCTTTCTATGCCGGT
>JAJZYC010000050.1 GCA_021806125.1 bacterium | reverse complement strand
ATATTAAAAACGGCGGACGATGAATATACTCGGCTTGATTGAAAAGTTTTTAAACCGCGGGGACGTCCTTATATCCGTCAATCCCGATTTTTGCGTCAGGCTTAAAACCCCTATGGCGGGCTGTTACGAATGTATAGACAGATGCCCCGATTTATCGATAAAAATAACCGATAACGATATAAAAATTCTAGAAAACTGTACTAATTGCAACGCCTGCCTTTATATATGCCCTAATTCGGTTTTTTACGTTAAAGAGAATAAAGCAGAGAATAATAATAAACCTGCTTTAGAACCAAAAGAGAAGATTTTTTATTTTTGCAGTCAAACGGAACAGTATTTCAAAACCTCAAAAACCTATGAGGATTATTTTATAAAATGTATTTACGAAGTAGAAGATTTAGATATAATTTCCGCTATAAAAAACAAAGCGGGAATATTTTTCGTTTCGGCTGATTGCAAGTCTTGCAGGCTTAAATATTTCCATAACAAAAAAATCAAAAGAATAAATGAAATAGCTAAGTTTTTAAATGCCGAAGGCACTTTTGCCGAAATTAACATGGAGGATTTTAATTTTAAGGAATTCATAAAAGAACGCGGCAAAGAGTCGTTAAAGTTTAAACCTGCTGAAGATAAAGCCTCTGATAAGAGTAATATAGAAAATATCGATGGGGTTCAAAATGCGGAAACGTTAGACAGAAGGGAGTTTTTTAAAAATTCTTTTAAAAGCATAAAAAATAATGCTAAAAAACTCGTCGAAAATATATCCATAGAAGACCTTCCGCTGTCGGAACTTTATTCCCAATTTATCGATACCGGCGAAAATGAAAAAAAGATAAATTATTTATTATTAAAAAGGCAGAAAAAAATTTACCGGTTTTTAAAAGAAAATAAAGAGTTAGTGCGGCTTTTAAATATAAGACTGCCTAAAATAAACGAAAACTGCGTTTTTTGTTCTAACTGCTGGGAACTGTGTCCCACCGGCGCATTAAGTTTTCAGAAAAATCAAATATCGCTTGAGCCGTTTTTTTGCACAGGCTGCGGTTTATGCAGGGATATATGCAGTTTTGGAGCGCTGAGAATGTACAAGGCGTTAAATTTGAAAGATATTTCCGGGGAAAAACCTTTGCTTTTAAATAAAAATAATTTTTAATTTGTGACATAAATCATATTTTAAAAATATCCGATTTGATAACATAAAATAAAATATCCGATTAAATGAAATCCTATAATTTAAATTTTAAAAATTAAGGAAAAAATTATGGAAAAATTAAACGAAGAGAAAGAAAAGAGCTGCGTAGAAATAACGGAAGAGGACATCAGGGAAGCTTTCGAAAAACATAAAACGTACATCGATATATCTTTAGACGATTTTGTTAAAATTTACAGGGAAGCGTTTGAACTTGCTAAAGACAAGGTTCACGGCGTCACGGTAGAAAAAGTGATGACTAAAAAAGTTATTTACGTATCCGAAAATTCGGGAATAAACGAGGCTATGAATTTACTTGCCGAAAACGGTTTGACGTGCGCTCCCGTCGTCAATGAGGAAAACGCAGTTACTGGATTTATAGCGGATTCCGATATTTTAACCAGCGCAGGGGTCATAAAAAAACATACTTTTAAAGATTTAGTCAGGCACGTAATAGGAGAGCCGACGCCGCACGCCCGCAGGACTATCGACGCTAAAAACGTGAAAGACATTATGGCTTCTCCCGCAATTACCGTATCGACCGATACGTGCGTTAAAAAAGCGGCTGCGATATTTAACGAAAAACGGATAAAAGTCATGCCGGTCGTCGATATTCACGGAAAACTCGCAGGCGTAATATCTATGACCGATATAATAAAGCATATCGATAAAAATTAAATATAATAATATAGCGGGGACACTAAAATGTGGTTTAAAGAATACCTTAACAGAATGAAAGGCGGGGGAAAGAACGCAACCAACGTGAGCCTGCACGTAATTTTTTGGTCGGGGCTCGCTTCTATAATAGGCATAGGAACGGTTGCTTATATATCCGCAAAATTTTTCAACCCTTACGACTTGACTTTACTCATAGGTTCTTTCGGCGCTTCCGCGGTACTTATATACGGCGCTATAAAAACCCCTCTCGCACAGCCGAGAAATCTTATAGGCGGACATATTCTTTCAGGTTTTGTAGGAGTCGCAAGCTATAAACTGCTCGGCCATATTAATATGCCTTTAGCCGCAGCGGTAGCGGTTTCATTCGCTATTATGCTTATGCATGCGACTAAAACGCTTCATCCTCCGGGAGGCGCTACTTCTTTAATAGCGGTAATCGGCGGAAAGGGAATATACAAGCTCGGTTTTCTTTATCCGCTAATGCCGGCAGGTTTAGGCGCACTTGTACTCTTAATAGTGGCGGTTGCAGTCAATAATCTTTCTAAACATAGAAGCTATCCCGAATACTGGTGGTAAGATATGGCAATTATAAAAAATTCCTTGACAAAAGTATAAAATTATTAAATAATAGAAAACTACGCTTAAAATATATTATATATTTATAAAAACCGCGGGAGACGTATAAATGACGGAAAGCAAGTGGATATTAGTAGATGCAAAAGGAGTAAGCTTAGGAAGGGTTGCAAGTTTTGTTGCCAATAGGCTTATGGGCAAAGATAAAGCAAACTGGACGCCGTATGCGGATAACGGGGATTTTGTCGTTATCGTTAACAGCGCTAAGGCAAAAATAACAGGCAGGAAAGCGGATGATAAAGAATATCATTTTCACAGCGGTTATCCCGGAGGAATGAAGACTTTTAACTATAAAGATATGCTTAAAAAAGACCCCACGTTTCCGGTTTATCAGGCTATTAAAGGAATGCTGCCTAAAAACAAACTTTCTGACGCCGTTCTTAAAAAAGTTAAAATATACGAAGGCGAAGAACATCCTCATACTGCTCAGCAACCGGTTAAAGTAGAAATAATAAAATAAATTAAAAATTAAATTACGGGTAAAAAGGCTTATGGCAAAAAAAAATATTATACATGCGGTAGGAAAAAGAAAAACCGGCATAGCAAGGGTATATTTTAAAGAAGGAACCGGCAAAATTATAATTAACGGAAGAGATTTCGATAAATATTTTCCCCTTGAAAGCCACAGGGTAACTGCTACAAAGCCGTTGGCATTTTATTCCGTCGAAAATAAGTTCGATATATACGTCAATGTAGTAGGCGGGGGGTTGAACGGTCAGGCGGGAGCCATAAAACTTGCGCTTGCGAAAGCTATTCTTTTAATAAGCCCAGAACTTAAAGAAACACTCGCCAAAGCCTCTATGCTCACAAGGGATCCTAGAGTCAAGGAAAGAAAGAAATACGGGCAGAAAGGGGCAAGAGCGAGATTCCAGTTCTCAAAGAGATAATAATCGTAATAATCAGATGATTAAAGTTTCGATTATAGGAGCATCCGGCTACAGCGGAATATATTTAATATATGCGCTGTCTCTAAGGCCGGATGTTTTTATATCGTCAATAACTTCGCAGACATATTCAGGCAAAAAACTTTCTGAAGTTTTTCCCCAATTTAAGAAAACATGCTCTAAAAATAACTTAATTTCAGAACTCAAGTTCAGTTCTTTTAGCGCGGATACCGTAGCGGAATCTTCCGACGCAATATTCTTTTGTCTCCCTCATAACGAAAGCTCCAAGCTCATGCCGGACATTTTAGAAAAAAACGCCAAAATAAAAATAATCGACGTCGGCGCGGATTTCAGATTCGACAGTATGGAAACATACGAAGAATTTTACGGAAAGCATAATGCCCCTGCGTTGAATCCTAAATTTATTTACGGGCTTTCCGATATCTTTTCAGAAAAAATTAAGGATTCGCAATTTGTCGCCAATCCGGGATGCTATCCCACGGGCGCTTTACTGCCTATTCTGCCTCTTATTTTTAAAGGTGCGGCGGATGCCGCTTTTCCAGTTATAATAGATTCTTTGTCGGGAATTTCCGGCGCCGGACGAGGCGTAAAATTGCAGAACCTTTTCTGCGAGGTCGAAAACTCGGTAAAAGCCTATGACGTATGGTCGCACAGACACCTTCCCGAAATTAAGGAAAAGCTGGAAACCGCGTTTTTAAATTCACCCGGCGCATCGTATAACGATATGCCCGATATTTTATTTACTCCCCATGTTATTCCTGTATCTAGAGGAATACTTACCACAATATATATGAAATTAAATAACGGAGTATCGCGGGAAAATATAACCGGGATATATAAGGAATTCTACGGCGGCAGTCCTTTCGTGTCTATTCTCGACAATATAGAAGACTGCAATATAAAAAACGTCGTTTATTCCAATAACTGCCATATAGCCTTTGAAACGGAAAAAAAACAAAATAAAGGAACGGTAAAAATCGTCAGCGCCATAGACAACCTTGGCAAAGGCGCTTCCCTGCAGGCAATTCAGAATATGAATCTTATGTTCGGATTGGAACCGGATTGCGGAATTCCGGCTTATTCTCCTTTCCCGTAATTTCCTTCTAAGTAGAATAAATAATTATGAAATTAAATAATGGAAAAAAGCGCGCCGCGTATTTATTTATTATTATTGCCGCCGCGTTAATTTTATCGTTTGCGTTTTTTCGTTTTGGGAAAGGCGCTAAAAATAATAAAAGCTCTCCTGCGGCCCAGAATTATTTAAAAAATACTTTAATTATAGGCCTGCCGTCGGATGCCGTGAATCTTATCGGGAATATGGCGGCAGATGCCCCTACTGCCGAGGTTGCGTCTCAAATTTATGACGGACTCGTCCGTTATAACAGAAATTTTAAAATAGTTCCGGACCTTGCAAAGTCATGGAAAATAAGCAACGGCGGCAAAACCATAACTTTTTATCTCCGCCGCAATGTTTACTGGCAGAACGGACAAAAATTTACCGCAAAAGACGTTATGTTCACGTACCGTTTAATGGTAAATCCAAAAACTCCTACGCCTTACGCCGCTGAATATCTTAAGGTATATAAAGCAAAAATTATAGGGAAATACATTTTCAGGGTTACTTATAAAAAACCTTACGCTCCGGCATTATCTTCATGGGGGTTAAGTATTTTATCCGAAAAACTCCTTAAAGGAAAAAATCTGCTGACTACGAAATTAAGAAGCCGTCCTATAGGTACAGGCCCTTACGAATTCGACAGATGGGTCCACGGATACGAAATAGTCCTGAAGGCCAATCCGCATTATTTTATGGGTGCTCCGCATATAAAGCGCTTAATATATAAAATAGTCCCCGACCCTTCCTCCATGTTTCTGATGCTTAAATCAAACGGCATAAATTACATGGGGTTAAGCCCGATTCAGTTTAAATATGAATCTAGCGGTAAAAAATTTAATCTGCGGTTTAAAAAATATATACATCCTTCTTTAAGTTTTACTTTTTTGGGGTATAATCTTTTAGACCCGCTTTTTAAAAATATAAAAGTCAGGCAGGCTTTAAGCTACGCGATAAATAAAAAAGAAATAATAAAAGGAGCGCTGCTTGGTTTGGGGGTTCGCTGTTACGGGCCTTTTATGCCGGGAACATATTTTTACGATAAGAACTTAAAAAAGTACGATTATAATCCCGTTAAAGCTTTGAAACTTTTTAACGAGGCGGGTTGGAGCCTTAAAAACGGAGTTTTGGAAAAAAGCGGCAGACCTTTTAGATTTACTATACTTACTCCGCAGGGGAATCAGGAAAGATTATCCGCCGCAGAAATAATACAGCAAAATTTAAAAAAGATAGGCATCAGGGTAGGCATCAGGGTTATGGAGTGGACATCCCTTATTTCGGAATTTATTATGAAGAAAAGATTTCAGGCGGTCCTGCTCGGATTTACTATAACTCCCGATCCTTACGATAACGCAGCTATATTTACCGGCTCTAATATCGTTCCTAAGGGTTTAAATTTTACTTCTTTTAATGACCCCGAAATAGACGATTTATTCAGAAAAGCGCGGTCAACGTTTGATTTAAAAAGGCAAAAGGATTATTATTTTAAAATTCAGAGAATTCTTGCAAAAGAAGCCCCTTATACTTTTTTGTATATTCCATATGCAATGCCTGTGGTAAAAAAGGAAATTAAAGGAATAAAACCGGCTCCGGCGGGAATAGGATACGATATAAGAAAATGGTATTATGCCGAATTTACGGACTAATTTAAAAATAATAAGACAAAGGTTAATCAAGCCGGAGGAAATCATAATGAAAAAAGAAACAAAGCTAACTCATCTCGACGAAAAAGGAATGCCTAAAATGGTCGATGTTTCCCCAAAAGATAATACCGTAAGAATCGCCGCCGCCCATGCAAAAGTATCTATGTCCGCAGAAGCGTTTCAACTTGCCGTAGGCAAAGGCGGCAAAAAAGGAGATGCATTAGGAACGGCAAAAATTGCGGGAATTATGGCGGCAAAAAAAACTTCCGAATTAATACCCTTATGTCATCCTTTAAACATTGAAAGCTGTGATATTGCTTTCAAACCGGACGAAAATGAAAATTCTATAACTATAATTTCTACGGTTAAAATATCCGGCAAAACCGGAGTGGAAATGGAAAGCTTGACGTCGGCGTCGGTAGCGGCGTTAACCGTTTACGATATGCTAAAAGCGGTAGATAAATCTATCGAAATATCGGAAATTTATCTGATAAGCAAAGAAGGAGGAAAAAGCGGCCGGTATAATAGATAAAATTTTATTGCAAATTTTAAAGGTTTATCCTATAATATTTAAAAAATTGCATTCCTAAAAAAAGACTATAAAATAGAGGTTGTAAATGTTAAAACATGACGTTGTTATCGTCGGCGCCGGACTTGCGGGATTAAGAGCCGCCGTCGAACTTAGAAAAAAAGGGATAGACGCGGTGATAGTAAGCAAGGTTTATCCTACGAGGTCGCATTCCGGAGCGGCTCAGGGAGGAGTCAACGCGGCATTCGACGAAAACGATTCGTGGGAATCCCATTTTTTCGATACGGTTAAAGGCAGCGATTATCTCGGCGACCAGGATGCGATAGAAATTTTGACGAGCGAAGCCCCCGCCAACATACTCGACCTTCAGAGAATGGGGGTGGTATTCAATAGAAACGATAAGGGAGGCATTGCACAGAGACCTTTCGGCGGGCAGAGTTTCCCCCGTTCCTGCTATTATGCCGATGCGGTAGGGCATATGATGCTGCACGGACTTTTCGATAACGTCCTTAAATATAAAACAAAAATTCTCTACGAATATTTCGTTACAAGTTTAGTTACCGATAACGGAAAGGTCAGCGGAGTAGTAGCTTACGATATTAAAAACGGAAAGTTTGAAGGTATTGCCGCAAAAGCGGTACTGTTTGCTACCGGCGGTTACGGACAGGTATATTCTTCCAATACGAACGCTCTCATAAATACGGGAGACGGTATGGCCGTTTCTATTAAAGCGGGCGTTCCTTTAATGGATATGGAATTCGTGCAGTTTCATCCTACGACTCTTAAAAGTACGGGAATATTGGTTACCGAAGGCGCGAGGGGAGAGGGCGCTTATCTTCTTAATTCTCTTGGCGTCAGGTTTATGTCGAAATATGCTCCCAAGGCTATGGAGCTTGCCCCCAGAGACGTCGTGGCCAGAGCGGAACAGACCGAAATTAACGAAGGAAGAGGAGTTGACGGCGCGATACTTTTAGACGTAAGGCATTTAGGCAAAGAAAGGATAATGGAAAAGCTTCCCCAAATAATGCAGTTATCCATTGATTTCGAAGGCGTCAATCCAATTTACGAACCGATTCCTATCAGACCCGGAGCCCACTACTCCATGGGCGGCATTAAAACCGATTATAACGGCAGGACGGTAATTGAAGGCTATTATTCGGCGGGAGAATCAGCCTGCGTCAGCGTTCACGGGGCAAACAGGCTTGGAGGAAATTCTCTTCTGGATACCGTGGTATTTGGAAGAAGAGCCGGAATCGATATAGCCGAATTTTTAAAAACCGCAGACGAAAGAAAATTCGATGAAAAGGCGGTCAAAAGAGACGAGGAAGCTTTTGAAAAGCTTAAAAAATCTTTAGGAAAAGAGAGGCACGGTTTGTTAAAATCGGAACTTCAGGAAGAGATGAGAGCCGACGTAGGCGTTTTCAGGGAAGAAAATGCTATGAAAAAAGCTCTAGAAAAAATTATCGAACTCAAAGAACGCGCAAAAAACATAGGTATAGACGACAAATCTAAGACTTTTAATACCGATATAGTCGAGGCGTTCGAGTTTAACAATATACTTCTGATAGCCGAAGTTATCACGAGAGGCGCAATTTTAAGGAAAGAATCGAGAGGCGCGCATTATAGAACGGATTTTCCCGAAAGAGACGACGAAAAATGGCTTAAACATACATTAGCTACTTTAGACGGTAAAGAAAATATAAAATTCGATTTTTCCGAAGTTGCCGTGACAAAATTTAAACCTCAGCCGAGGACGTATTAATAGAAAGGGGAAATATAATGGAATTTAAGATTAGGGCATACAGATTTAATCCCGATACCGACGAAAAACATTATTACAAAGAATATACGGTTGAAGATTATCCGGGTATGACCGTGCTAAACGCTTTAATAAAAGTAAAATCAGAATTAGACGGGACTTTGAGTTTCAGGAGGTCGTGCAGAAGCGCTATATGCGGTTCATGCGCCATGAAGATAAACGGCATATCGAAACTTGCCTGTAAAACTCAGGTAAGTCCCGAAATAGAAAAATTCGGCATAATTAATGTAGAACCCCTTGCAAATATGCCGGTTATACGCGACCTTATAGTCGAACAGGAGAGTTTTTTCGATAAAATAAAAGAAATCAAGCCTTATCTTCTCGGGCAAAGGGAAGACGAGGCGCACAATAGTTTTCATGCATTGAAAGAAGGCGAGAAAATAAGCCAGCCCGTATATTATAAATATGAATTTCAAAATCTGACTGGAAATAACGATACTCCTAATTGTATTTTATGCGAGTGCTGTTATTCTGAATGCGGAGGAGTAGCCGGCAACCCGAGATATTTAGGACCCGCCGCCTTAGCCAAACTTTACAGATACAGCGAAGACCCAAGAGACAACGACAAAAACGGCTCACGCTTAGTTAACGGTTCAAAGCCAGACGGAATGTGGGATTGTGTTCACTGCCAGTCCTGCGAAGAATTTTGCCCAAAAGGCATTTCGCCCGTAAAATCTATAGTTAAACTTCACGAAAGAACTATTAAGAATTCTATAACATTTTCCGCAGGTTCAAAACATGTCGTTTCAATAGCCAAGTCTATCGGGGAAACCGGAAGACTCGATGAAATAAAGGTTGCATTCGATTCCGGCGGCATATCCGGACTTATAAACGATTTACCTATGGCTTTCGGCGCCGGACTAAAAGGAAAAATTCCTCCACTGAGGCTTAAATTAATAAAAGATATGGA
>JAJZYC010000049.1 GCA_021806125.1 bacterium | reverse complement strand
TAATAAGGCGAAAGGGCTTTTTTTGTGTCGTAATAGCCCATAATAACTCTGTAATCGTTGACGGGCTGATTAATGCCGTTTAGGAAATATCCATCCATTTTGCCGTTATTATATATAGTATGGAGCGCTTCCCAAGTATGATTAGGATCGACATGATTCGGCGTTACGTAACTAAAACCTAAATCGTAAGGTTTTACGCTTCCATCCATTCCGTCGGTTATTCCAAGTTCTTTAATTCTTTCAGGCTGTCCGTTTATCGTATTATCCATCATTCCGAAATAGTGGTCGAAACTTCTATTTTCCTGCATTATTAATACGATATGTTCAGGTTTTTTATATTTATTTAAGGCAGCATTTGAAGCATTATCGGCATCGGCTTTATTAAGGTTAAAGCCGTTTAAAAATAACCCCGATAAAAGACTTAATCCGGTAATTTTTACGAAGTCCCTTCTGTCCATTTTTAACCTCCTTTAAATCGTTATTTTTACATTTATATATTTTACGGCAACTCTACATATAATAAGCTCCTGCGTTAAACGTGTATTCTCAGGTACGTACGGGACGTTTAAACCTGTGTAGTTAGTCGTATTATTAACGAGATAATTTCCGTAGTGCGCTCAATGAATATCCTCTAAATTATTCCCTTTAGTTTTTAATTTCTCGGCAGTCATTAATTTGCCGTTTTCTCTTAAAAACTTTAGTAAATAATCGACGCTCTTTTTTTCTAATCCCAATTTTTTATCGTTTAATTTCGCTGAATATTCCAAATAAATTCTATCGTCCATCGCAATATTGAATCTTTCGTCTATTAGATAGTTTATAAGCCGTCCGCAACAACTTTCCGAATCAAGAACTCCTTCGATAAATACGTCGGTATTTAATACGAGCGTCAATTTATCGCTGTTTTTATGTATTTTCTTATAAAAGTATGGTAAATTATTTTTTTTGTATCACTAATTTTCGTTTCCTTATTTACAGCCGATTCTCTTAATTCTCTTACGGCACTTTTTATTTTTATAGATTTCCATGAATTAAGCGTTTCGTTTAGGCTGCTTTCGTCGATAGGTATCATTAATGCAATCGGCAAACCATTCTGCGTTACAATGATTTCTTCTTCTTCTTTTAAATCCTCGAATACTTTATTGGTTCGCAATCTCAGTTCTCTGGAGGGAATAAATTTCATTAACTTTCGCCTCTTTCAAAAAAAAATTAGCATATGCAGCCGTTCATGCCTATCTATGCTATATATTAAATATTAAAATTAAACTCGACCCGGATATCCTGTCAGAAAAAAACGCATTTTTTTCAAACCTGTCGTAAATTGTCCCGAAATCCTAATTCAACGCTAATTGCGCAAATTTTTGGAGAAAATAATTTTTTGAAATTTATTGCGTCCGTATTCTCATAATTATTTTCGGTTATTCCGCATTTATATGTCGTATTTTTCATTTTATATTCCTTCTCGAATACAATTATTTATGTTTATTATAAATTATCAATGTTAAATTTTTATGACGTTTATGTTAAATTTTTGTAACATGATATATTATTTAATTATAAAATTTTGACTTTACAATAAAATATTCCAGTATAATTTTGACTTAGGTCAAAAAAAGTAGGATAATATATTTATGGCGAAAAACGACGTTGCTATAAAAGAAAGATACATAACCGAAGATATACTTAACGACCTGAAGGAAAAGATGGTTTTCGTAGGCGGTCCCCGCCAGGTCGGCAAAACTACCATGTCTTTATATATTGCCGACAACTATTACGATAAATCTTATCAGTATTTAAACTGGGACAACAGGGAAGACCGTAAAGACATTTTAAATTCAGTTCGTAAACCAGACGTAAAATTAATCGTTTACGACGAAATCTATAAATATAAATTCTGGAAAAATTATCTTAAAGGCGAATACGACAAGCATAAAAAAGAATTCGATATACTCGTAACCGGAAGCGCAAGGCTTGATGTTTACCGAAAAGGCGGCGATTCGCTTCTTGGAAGATACAGGTATTACAGGCTGCACCCATTCAGTCTTTCCGAGTTTTTAGATGTAAAACCCTTATATTCGGTATCCTCAAATTTAAATTTCGACGCCTATTCTAAAGAATATAAAGAAGCATCAGATATTTTACTTAAATTCGGCGGTTTTCCCGAGCCGCTTTTTAAACAGAACGAAAGGAACTTGCGCAGGTGGCACAACGAACGGATAGACAGGCTTGTCAGAAACGATATAAGAGATATTGAAAATATTAGGGAATTGTCTCTTATGCAGGTTCTCGTGGATTTATTACCGACAAAAGTTTCGTCTTTGCTTTCTATAAATTCACTGAGGGAAGATTTGGAAATTTCGCATAAAACGGTTTCTTTATGGCTCGATATACTGGAAAGGTTTTATTATTCATTCAGAATTTATCCATTTTACGATAGCAAAATAAAATCATTAAGGAAAGAACCTAAAATATACTTGTGGGACTGGTCGGAAATAGAAGACGAAGGCGCAAAATATGAAAATATGATTGCGTCCCATCTTCTTAAATTCTGCCACTATCTGTACGATAAAGAAGGTTTTGAAGCCGAACTTCATTATATAAGGGATAAAGAAAAAAGGGAGGTCGATTTTTTAATCGCCATAGATAAAAAGCCCTGGTTTTGCGTGGAAACTAAAAAATCTTACGGCGACGTACCAGGTTCGCTTTTATATTTTAAGGACAGGCTTTCTATACCGCATGCCTATCTTGTAGTTCAGGAAAAAAGTATCGATAAAATTCAGAAAGACGTAAGGATTATGAGTTATGATAAGTTTTTAAGCGGATTAATTTAAAATACAGAAGTTTTCTCGGCAAAAGCCGTTCCGGAAAAACAACAGCGTCTTTTTTCGTAAATTAATTCACTACTTGAATAATTATTATTCATATATAGAATAATAATTCACTAAGTTAAAATTATCAAATATTTTTTATATATTTATTTATTTTATATTTCTTACGAAGAATTTGATTATTCTATAAAATCGTTGTATATTAAATAAATGGGTTTATTCGGGAAAATTTTTTTTGCGATAGTCATAGATATATTTTTAGAAATTTACGTATTTATAGAAATAGCCGAAAGATTAGGTTATCCCGCAACGGCTGGGTTTTTAATATTTTTTAGTATCGCCGGCTACATAATAACAAAAAGAATTAAGTATATCGCTTTTCAAAATGCGCTTTACGATTTTTCCGCCGGAAAAATTTTAAATAAAAATTTAATTAAATCTACCGCTTATTTTATAGCCGGAATACTGTTTTTTATTCCGGGATTTATCACCGATTTTATAGCAATTCTTTTTTTAATTCCGTTTTTAAATTATTATATGGTATATTTTATATTTAAATATTTTAAAAATAAGTTAAAGGGCAATTTTACTTATTATTACAATAATGTCCGCAATGATGAAGACGAACGCGACGCCCATATATTTACGGCTGAAGCCAAACCGTCCGAAGATTCGGACGATGACGAAAAAACACATAAAAGGCTGATTTAATAACTCCGACTTTTAAAAAAAAATTAAAGTAAATAAATATTAGTGGGCTTGCCGCTTATGATTAAACTGCTGTTTATAGCTTTGGGAGGCGCAGCCGGAACGCTCTTGCGCTATGCCGTTTCAATAATAGGAGATAGATTTTACGGCGGCGTTTTCCCCGCCGGCATCATGATAGTAAATCTTTCTGGAGCATTTACGGTAGGTTTTTTATGGGGACTGTTTGAGGAATCTAATATACCTTCGCCTTTCAGAGCTCCGATATTTATAGGCTTACTGGGCGGCTACACGACTTTTTCCACCTACGCGCTTGAAAGTTTTAACCTAATTAGGGATGGAGAATATAAAATTGCTTTAATTAATATTCTTGCTTCTAATATTATAGGCATAGCTTTAGTTTTTATCGGTTTTATAATTGCAAAACTTCTTATAACGAATATAAAAGGAGCGGTATAATGAATCTTCCTGAAGAAGGCATGCTTTTAAGAATATTCATAGGCGAATCCGATACATATAAAGGCAAAGCGCTGTACGAGCAGATAGTTATCAAGGCGCGCGAACTTAACCTTGCGGGGGCAACCGTTATAAGAGGCATAATGGGTTTCGGCGCTCACAGCAGGATACATACGGCTAAACTGCTGGCGTTATCGGAAGATATGCCGGTCGTCGTAGAAATCGTGGATACGGAAGAAAAACTTAATTCTTTGCTCCCATTTCTTGACGAAATCATGAAGGACGGAATGGTTACCATTGAAAAAGCTAAGGTAATAAGATACCGCCACGGTTAAAAAAGCAGTTAAAAAGTATTACGGAAATATTGCCTTATTCTGCAATGCGGTGATTTTCGCGACGGCCTTTTTCGAAAGGTCGTAAAGCCTGCCGAGAACTTCAAATTCTATCGGGGTTTTTTCTGCGCATCCCTGTATTTCGATAATTTTTTTAGAGCCGGTGAGTATAAAATTAAAATCAAGCTCGGCGGTCGAGTCTTCCGAATAATCTAAATCTACTAAAATTCCTCCGTTTACTATACCTATGCTTATTGCGGCGACGGAGTCGTAAAACGGCATTTTTTCTATTTTTCCCTCTTTGATAAGACTTAAAAACGCAAGATGGGCGGCGACATATGCTCCGGTTATAGAAGCCGTCCTCGTTCCGCCGTCTGCGCTTATCACGTCGCAGTCTATTAATACTGTAATTCCGGGAAAATAAGAAAAATTAATAACCGACCTTAGCGACCTGCCTATTAACCTCTGTATTTCCTGAGCCCTTCCGTTTACTTTTCCTTTTGACGAGTCCCTCGGTATCCTGTTTTGTGCGGACCTCGGTAGCATCGAATATTCTGCCGTAAGCCAGCCCTCCCCTTTGTCTTTTAAAAACGGCGGCACCTTATAATCGACGGATGCGGTACAAATCACCTTAGTATCTCCGGCTTCGACAAGGCAGGAACCCTCGGCATATTTCATATAACCGGGAGTTATAACCATTGTCCTCATTTCGTCGACCGCCCTATTGTTATTTCTTATCATCTTTTGTTTTATTTACCCCAGTCCTTATTTTCGATAAAAAATACGTAAAGGTCTTTTAAGTTTACGACGTTTAGCAGCCTGACGCCCATTAGGGAACATAGAGCCGGTATATCGTTTAGCAAGGAATCTTTATCCGAAATCACCGTTAGAACGTCATTGCGGTTCAAAGTTTTAAGTTTACGGACGACCGCCCATACCGGAGGGCCTCAGCAAAGCCCCCTGATATCAAGTACGTTAACGCCGTAATTTAATCCATGTTTATTCTCCATTTTTTTCTCCTTCTTGGGTTTGGTTATTTAAAGTTTTTATCTGCCGAATTAACTTATTTAACCTTTACCGCCGCATCCAAGATGCCGTTAATGAAAGCCGGCGACTCGTCGTTTCCGAATTTCTTCGCTATTTCTATTGCTTCGTTAATAACAACATTTTTAGGGGTTTCGGGAATAAATAAAATCTCGTAAATAGAAAGCCTTAAAATATTCCTGTCAACTCTCGACATTCTTTCAATGGTCCAGTTTTTAGCCAGAGTTCTGATAAGGCCGTCTATTTTTTCCAGATTCGATAAAGTACCGCGTACGATATTTGCAAAGAAATCAAAAATCTGGAAAATATCCTTTTTCCTGTTTAAATCTTCTTTTGTTTTTATAAATCCGTCTCTCATAAGGCTTTCCGAAGCAAAATCATTATAAAAACAATTTATTTTATAGTCTAAATTGTTTATGTTTCCGTCTTCTTCGTATAAAAACTGTAAAGCAAGCTCTCTCGCCTTTCTTCTTTTTGTCATAAATAAATAAGTTAAAGTTCAGCTCTTCTTAATTTTTGCGTAAAGGCTTGCCATTTCTACGGCAGACATTGCCGCATCGAAACCTTTATTCCCCATTTTAGTACCGGCGCGCGATATCGCCTGTTCGATAGATTCTGCCGTTATAATCCCGTAACTCACAGGAACATTGTAGTGGATTGAAAGTTCGGAAATTAATTTCGTTACTTGATTGGACAACAGGTCAAAATGGGTAGTTTCGCCCCTTATCAGCGTTCCAAGACATATTACGGCATCGTATTTTTTTGTTTCCAACAGCATTTTCACCGCCATGGGAAGTTCAAAGGCTCCCGGAACCTTTACGACCGATACGTTATCCTCGTTAGCTCCCGCTCTTTTTAAGTAATCCAGCGCTCCGTCCAGCAGTTTGCCGTTAATAAAATCGTTAAATCTCGATATAACTATGCCAAATCTAAAACCGGCGGCTTTAAGCTCGCCTTCTATTAAATTAAAATTACCCATTTCACGCTCCCGCTAATTTAATTTTAATTTTTATTTTACTATTTCATTTTTAATATGTGTCCTAATTTTTCTTTTTTCGTTTTTAAATAATGTTTATTAGTTTCGTTAGGGCATATTTCTACGGGAACCCTTTCGACGACGCTAAGGCCGTATCCTTCTAGTCCTATTATTTTTTTAGGATTATTGGTCATAAGCCGCATTTTCCCGACGCCGAGGTCCACTAAAATTTGGGCGCCTACCCCGTATTCCCTTAAATCCGGTTTAAATCCCAATTTTTCGTTTGCTTCGACGGTATCGTAGCCTTCGTCCTGAAGATTATATGCTTTTAATTTATTTACAAGCCCGATGCCCCTGCCTTCCTGCATTAAATAAAGCACAACGCCTCTGCCTTCATCGTCTATCATCTCCATAGCCGTTTTCAACTGGTCTCCGCAGTCGCATCTCATGGACCCGAAAATATCTCCGGTAAGACATTGCGAATGAACCCTGACGAGAACTGGTTCGTCTTTTTTGATATCTCCTTTGACAAGGGCTATATGTTCTTTAAAATCGATATCGTTTGAATATACTATAATTTTAAAATCCCCAGCGAACTCCGTGGGTATTTTAGATTCTACAAGCCGCTTGACGTGTTTTTCGTGTTTAAGCCTGTAATTTATAAGATCTTTTACGGTTAAAATCTTTATATCGAATTTTTTTGAAAACTTCATCAAGTCGGGCATTCTCGCCATCGTTCCGTCATCGTGCATTATTTCGCATATGACGCCGTACGGCTTCAGTCCGGCTATGCGGGCTATATCTATCGAACCTTCAGTCTGTCCGGTCCTTGTCAATACTCCGCCGTTCTTGCCTCTCAAAGGAAAGATATGTCCCGGCCTAACTAAATCGGAGGGTTTGGCATCGTCTTCTATCGCGGTTAATATAGTTTTCGCCCTGTCATGCGCCGATATTCCAGTAGTAACCCCCTCTTTTGCCTCAATAGATACCGTAAACGCCGTGGTAAACTTAGACTCGTTATTTACGACCATAGGCGGAAGGTCTAAACTGTCGGCTTTTTCTTCCGTTAACGTTAAACATATTAATCCTCTTGCATTTTTCGTCATAAAGTTGATAATTTCCGGAGTAGTATGCTCGGCGGCGACGACTAAGTCTCCTTCGTTTTCCCTGTCCTCGTCATCTACGAGAATAATCATTTTACCGTTCTTTATATCGAGAGCAGCTTCTTCTACTGTTGCTAAACTCATATTTATCTACCATCCTTTTTAATTTATTGCATAAAGCCGTTTTCGGCTAAAAATTCCATGGTCAAACCGCCGGAGTTAGCGGCCGGCTTTTTGGCTCCGCCGTCGGACGGTTCGGACGCCGCATCTTTTAAGCGGTTCACGACCGTTCTTTCTATTATGTCGGATTCAAGATTTACGTAATCGCCCGCGGTTTTAAACTTTAAATTTGTTTCGGCGTATGTTAAAGGTATTAAGCTTACAAAAAAAATACCGCCGCCGGTTTCGTTTACGGTCAGGCTTATTCCGTCTATACTTATCGAGCCTTTCTTTATAATATAATTTTTAATATCGGCATCTATAGAATTTATTATTTTTATGCCTATAATAATGGAATTCCCCGTTCTTTTTTTAACCGAAATCCTGCCTATGCCGTCTATATGGCCCAGCACAAAATGTCCTGAAATATCCGAATTTACGGAAAGAGCCGGCTCTATATTCACGCTTTCGTTTATTTTTAAATATTTTAATGCGGAATCGTTTAAAGTTGCAGGGGTATAATCAAAATATAAAACGGGATAGTTTATCTTTTTTACGGTTAGACAGACGCCGTTAACGGCAATGCTCTGTCCTATATATGCATTTTTGCCGGTATTTTTGGCGGCTATCGACAAAATACCGTTACTTATAGATTTTACCGCTCCCTGTTCTTTTATTATGCCGCTGAACATATCGTTAAAACTAATGAAAATTATTATTAAATTTATTTATATTTCGGATAATACGATAAAAATATTTCATCGCCGAATTTTTTAATATTTAAGCCGCTCAGTTTTATTTTCTCTTTGCTTCCTAAATTTAACGCTCCGAATAAGTCGAGACCCTTGTCCCTCCCTAAAATATAAGGCGTCAGATTAAAAACCAGCTTATCGTAATTTTTTTCGCAAATCAAAGAACCGAAAAGCGAGGGACCGGCTTCGACAAGTATGCCCATAATCTTCAGCTCCCAGCATCTTCTGAATATTTCCTGGAGATTCAGAAACCTTTGGCCCTTTATATTATTATAATATACATCGTTTATAATTGCACCTTTTTCTTTTAAAAGCTTTTTTTTCTTATCTTTTTCCTTATCGTAATCCTTTGAAGTAAATATTAAAACATCTCCGTGCGAGCTAAAAATTTTAGCATCGACGGGAGTAGCCAAATCGGGGTCTAAAATTATTTTAGTCCATCTTTTGGCCGTGAATTTGTCTTTAATGCCGTCTTTGCTTATGCGGACGTCAAGCATAGGGTCGTCTTTTATGACGGTTTTTGCGGAAACCATTATTGCGTCGTTTATAAACCTTAAGTAATGGGTATATCCAAGCGATTTTCCGGATGAAAGATAGGATTTTTCTTTATCGTTTTTATAGCCTATATTTCCGTCTAAAGTTAAGGCTTCTTTGACTGTTATAAACGGCAGTCCGCTCGTTATGTGTTTAAAAAAAGCTTCATTCAGCCTTTTGGCTTTTTCTTCCAAAATTCCGTAAGTTACTTCAATTCCGTTTTCTTTTAAATAATCGAACCCCTTGCCCGATACCAAAGGATTAGGGTCTTTAATCGCCGCCACGACTCTTTTTACGCCGGATTCTTTTATTTTATAAACACAGGGAGGGGTTTTTCCGAAGTGGCTGCAGGGTTCCAAACTCACGTATATCGTGGCGCCGTTTGCTTTTTTTCCGGCATTTCTTAGGGCTATAACTTCGGCATGGGGCTGTCCCGCTCTCTCATGCCAGCCTTCTCCTGCTATTACGCCGTCTTTGACTACTAAAGCTCCTACCATAGGATTGGGAGAAGTCGTTCCTATGCCCTTTTCCGCAAGTTTTAGAGTTTTAGATATAAAATATCTATCCGAATTATTGCCTTTTTTATCCATATAATATATAAATAA
>JAJZYC010000048.1 GCA_021806125.1 bacterium | reverse complement strand
GGCCGAGGCTATAATGTTTATATATAAGAAATATAATGCAGAGGAGAGGGTCGAAATATCTAGGGGCTTTTCGCACGAATTTATTAAAAGAACCAACGAAACCCCGCCGCTGGCACTGCTTAAGGAGTTAGCGCCTTTAAAAAACGGATTGTATATAGATTTTAAAAAAGACAAAGGTAAATACGAAGAATACCGAAATTTATTCGAGCATGAAAATGTTTCGGAACTTTATGCATATGAGTTGAAAACCGCTTATACGGATTCATATTTCGTTATGATGTATTCGGTGACCGGATTTAAAAACTGCGGCGACGATAAGTCCGAAGTTTTCGATACTATCTTTTCGGTGATAGCTTATATTTTAAATTCTAATAAATGCGTTCAGACTATGAGGGATTGTTCGCAAATCGATTACGTATCAGGGCTTAACAATTTTAAATATTTTCATGAAAAACTTTTTCAGGAAATGCAAAAAACAATTAACGACAAAGGCAGGTTATCCGTTGCATTAATTTCAATAAACCAGTTAAATAAGTTAAATTCGGTTAACGGACATCAGACGGGGGACAAAAATATCGGAATAATTGCGAATATAATAAAGAAAAATATAAGGGCATTCGATACGGCTTCGAGATACGGCAATAAATTTGTAATTTTATTTCCGAATATAGGGAAAGATGAGGCAAAAAATATTGTAAAGGCTATATTGTCGGAAAGCGAAGAGGCGTTCAAAAAAGAAAATCAGACTATATTATCTTTGAACGCGGGAGTTTCGACGTTTCCGGACGACGGCAATAATGAAAGGACTATTCTGGATATAGCCGAAGGACGCCGCATCGACGCAAGAAGGATAGACAGGTGGACGTGCCTGTAAATAAAAACATTGTATTAAATTACAAAAATAAAATCTTAAAGGAGCATTTATGAACATTAAAGAATTATCGGTAAAAAAAATCAACGAATTATTGCAAATAGCAAAGGACTACAATATAGAGGGCGCATCGGGAATGCGCAAACAGGATTTGATATATGCCCTTTTGCAAGCAGAAACCGAAAAAAACCAGCAGGCTGAAAAAAACGGATTAATTTCGGGAGAGGGGGTGCTTGAAATACTGCCCGACCAATACGGATTTTTAAGATCGCTTGAAGCTAATTATCTTCATGGTCCCGACGATATTTACGTATCGCCTTCCCAGATAAGGAAATTCGGCTTGAGGACGGGGGACACTATCCGCGGAGTTATTAGGCCGCCGAAAGACAGCGAAAGATTTTATGCTCTCTTAAAAGTCGAAAGCATAAATTTCGAAGATCCCGAAATCGCAAAAGAAAAGATTTTATTCGACAACTTAACTCCTTTATATCCGGAAGAAAAAATAAAGCTTGAATTCGACCCTAAAAATTTATCTACGCGGCTTATGGATCTGCTGATTCCTATAGGAAAAGGACAGAGGGGGCTTATAGTCGCTCCTCCGAGAACAGGAAAAACAATGCTGTTAAAAGACATCGCCCATGCTATAAATACCAACCATAAAGAAATTTTTCTTATGGTTCTTTTAATCGACGAAAGACCGGAAGAGGTTACCGATATGCAAAGGTCGGTTAACGGCGAAGTAATCAGTTCTACTTTCGACGAACCACCCCAGAGACATATACAGATTGCCGAAATAGTTATAGAAAAAGCAAAAAGATTGGTAGAAACCGGCAAAGACGTCGTTATATTGCTAGATTCCATTACCAGGCTTGCGCGGGCCTACAACGTTACTATTCCGTCTTCGGGAAAAGTATTATCCGGCGGCGTGGATTCGAACGCCCTTCATAAACCGAAAAGATTTTTCGGAGCGGCGAGGAACATCGAAGAGGGAGGCAGCCTTACAATAATTGCTACCGCTTTAATCGATACCGGTTCAAGAATGGACGAGGTAATTTTCGAAGAATTTAAGGGAACAGGAAATCTTGAAGTCAATTTAGACAGAAAATTATCGGAAAAAAGGATTTTTCCGGCTATAGATATTAATAAATCGGGCACCCGGAAAGAAGAGCTTCTCGTCGACAAGGACCATCTGAAAAAAATCTGGATATTGAGAAAAGTTTTATCCGGTATGGATACTACGGACGCAATGGAATTTTTAATAGATAAAATAAAAAATACCAAATCCAACTCCGATTTTTTAAATCTGATGAACCAATAGAGGGGCAGTCATTGCGAGTCGCGAAGCGGCGAAGCAATCCCTCCTTTTAGACTATTTAGTAAAGATTGGTGAGCTTCGCTGGACTCCGTCCGCTTTGCTCGCAATGATGATGAAACCGCCGCAAAACAAAAAAGTATGGTATATTATAAATATGAATGATAAATATAACGATATGCCGCTCGGCGCTTCCGACATTTTAGATGCAATTAACGACGGCGTAATAGTTATAGATGAAAATTATAAAATAGTCTACGCAAATAAACGCTTTTTGGATGATGCGGGAGCTCCGCCTTCAGAAATAATAGGCGGTTATTGTTATAAAGTAAGCCATTTCAGGGATGAACCGTGCGATCCCCTCCTGGAATCCTGCTCAATAGAAGAGGTAATTAAAAAAGGCAAAACGGTTAAAGTCATACACGGCCATTATGGACAGCAAAGTCGAGAAATGGCGGTAGAAATAAATTCTTCTCCTTTTTTAGACGCCTCAACGGGAAAAAAATATGCCGTAGAGGTTTTAAGGTCCCTGGGGAACGGTTCTAACGCCCATCTAAAATTCAATCTTTCGCAGAGACTTTCCGAAGTAGGTCTTTTAGCCGAAGGGGTTGCCCATGAAATAAATAATCCGCTGAATAATATTCTTGCATCGATAGATATGATAAAAATGTGCGCGGAAAGCAGCGGCCTTACCCAGAACGCGGCTCTCGCAAACGTAATGAAAGAAGGCGGTTGCGATATAAAAAAATATTTCGATTTAATGAAGCAGGAAATTGAAAGATGCAAAGATATTACAAAAAAACTGCTTATATTATCCAGCCCGGTTTCAAATTCTACCGATATAGTAAGCGTCAATAATTCACTGGAAGAAAGTCTTACCCTCCTATCCTTTACAGCAAACAAAAAAAATATTATGATAAAGAAAAACCTTGCCGCGAATATTCCTTTAATAGGTTTTTCCGAAGCGGGTTTAAGGCAGGTTTTATTAAATATAGGACTTAATGCCATACAGGCCGTCGATGAAAATTCCGGGATAGTTTATTTTATAACCAAAAAAATAAATGAATATATTTACATAATAATAATAGATAACGGTCACGGTATTGCGCAGGAAGATATCAAGAGAATATTCGACCCGTTTTTTTCCAAAAGTAAAAATTCCGCGGGCACCGGCCTGGGACTTTCTATATCCTTAAGCATTATTAAATCCCTCGGAGGCTCTATAGAAGTAAGGTCTAAAAAGGATATAGGCACGAAATTCGTCGTAAAAGTTCCGGTAAAAAGAGACTTTTCCGAAAATAAAATTAAATAAAATTTTTATTATAATGGAAAACAATTCTATTTCTATACTTATAGTGGACGACGATATAAATTACAGAACCATTCTTTGCGACTATCTAAAGAGCGAAGGTTATGATGCTATATCCGCAGGCTCCGCCGAAGAGGCCGTTAATAAATTAGAGAAAGATTTTTTCAATATTATAATATCCGACTTGAAATTACCCGGAAAATCGGGAATAGACCTGCTAAATACGGTTAAATCCAGGTCTAAAGATGCTGAAATGATTATCCTTACGGCTTTCGGAAGCGTCGATTCCGCCGTTGCGGCATTAAAAATGGGAGCCTGCGACTATTTAGTTAAACCGTTAAGTTTAGAAGAACTAAGCATAACGATAAAAAGGCTTATCGAGAAAATAAATCTTAAAAATTACGCATCTTATTTTAAAAGGGAAATTTTTAAGAGATTTTTTATAGGAAAATCGAAAGCGGCGGCTAAGGTCATAGAAGATATTACCGTTGCCGCAAAATCGAACCTGAACGTCCTTATTTACGGAGAGTCCGGCACCGGTAAGGAGCTCAGCGCGAATCTGCTCCACAGGCTTTCTTCGAGGAGAGATAATCCTTTTATCATAGTAGATTCATGCAATCTTTCCGAAAACCTTTTCGAATCCGAATTGTTCGGGCACGAAAGAGGTTCTTTTACTGGAGCCGACGTCCTCAAAAAAGGATTGCTGGAATTTGCCGACAAGGGAACGCTTTTCATAGACGAAATAGGAGAAGTGAGCGGCATCATACAGAGCAAGCTTCTAAGGATAATAGATACCAAAAGTTTCAGAAGAGTCGGTTCTTCCAAAAATCTTTTTATAGATACCAGAATTATAACGGCAACAAATAAAAATCTTAAAAAAATGGTGGATGACGGCCGTTTCAGGGGTGACCTGTTTTACAGGATAAGCGGGTTTACGATAGAACTTCCGCCTTTAAGAGAAAGAAAAGAAGATATCCCCCATCTAGCGCATTATTTTATGACTAAAGAAAATAAGGTTCAATTTTCAAAGCCCATTTCACGGCAGGCTATGGACAAACTTATGGATTACGACTGGCCGGGAAACGTAAGGGAATTAAAAAACGTTATAGAAAGGGGAATAATATTGTCCGAAGGAAAAGACGAGATTCCGGAGGAAGCAGTCCAGCTCGAAATTTCAAACGCTAAAAATTATTACGGTGTAAAAGAATTTGAGATTTTCGAGAAAAATTTATCCTTAAAAGAAATAGAAGAAAAATATATAAATTATCTTCTGTCTAAAGGGCTTACCAAATCGGAGATTGCGCGGATTATAGGAGAAAGCGAAAGGTCCGTTTACAGAAAACTGTCCGCGGTAAAAATTTAATTATTTATTTTTTTATTTAATTGATTTAAAATTATTAAAAACCGCCAAGATAATCCGGCGGTTAATTTTCAATTTTAATCCGGGGGCCATATATGAATTTTTCGAGAATTCAAAAAGTTTCGATTAGGACCAAATTGCTTTCTTTAATTTTTCTAATTTTGGTTTTAATGCTGTCCGTTTTAACTTATTACGCGGTGTTTTACCAGAACAAAATGTCCGTAAAAACGACGTCGTTCGATGCCGTAGTGACCGCGAAGACGATGCTGTCAAGCATGAACGGCATGATGCTCAACGGCACGATAGCCAAGAAATCCGACAGAAGGCAGTTATTCGGCATATACCAGAAGATTAAAGGAATTAAGTATTTCAAGGTTGTAAGAGGCAGCGCAGTGGATAAAGAATTCGGGGCGGGCCTAAAACAGGAAATTCCGAGCTCGAAATTCGACAAAGAAATACTTGCTTCAAAAAAAGAAATAACGAAAGTTTACGAAAAAAACGGGCAGAAATATTTAAAAGTAGGAGTCCCTTTTACGGCGGAAAAGATGTCCCGCGGCATAGACTGCCTTATGTGCCACACCGTTAAGGCGGGAACCGTTCTCGGCGGCGTCGAGCTTGTATATTCTCTAAAGAATACCGTAAACGCTTCAAATATTTTTATGAGAAATATTATTATTTTCTCGATTATACTGATAGTTCTGTCCATTATTATAATATATATTCTTCTCAAACAGGCTTTTATAAAACCTATTACCGTTTTTTATCACAGGGTAAGGGATATATCGAAGGGCGAAGGCGATTTAAGCAAATTGATTCCTATGGATTGTTTCGATAAGCCGGCAATTATAGTCAAGCGTCATAAAAACTGCATGCTTAAAGAAGATGAATTAGGGCAAAGATGCTGGGATGAGCAGATAGAGCGTTTCGGCGAAAAAGGAGAGCAAATCTGCAAAAAGTGTTATGTTTATAAAAATTCGGTTTACGATGAAATTACCTCCGTAGTCAACGAATTCAATAAGTTCATTATCGATATCAGGGAAATAGTAAAATCCATCACGGAAGAAGCTATGACCATAGTTGACGTCAGCACCACCATAGAAGGGCACGTCGATGAAATCAGCGGCAAAGCGCAGGAGCAGGCGGAAATCGCCACTCACGTAGCCGCGGCTTCCGAAGAAATGTCCCAGACTATTAAAGAAATTGCCAAGAATACCCAGAATGTTAGTTCTATCGCGAAGGAGGCTTCAGACAGCGCTAAAGACGGCTTCGATATAGTGGAAAAATCTATTTCGGGCATTAAAAACGTCGCCGTTCTTACCAAGCAGTTAGGCAGTCTTATAAGCGGATTGGAAAAAAGTTCTTTCGAAATCGGCGAAATCATTTCGGTGATAAACGATATAGCGGACCAGACCAACCTGCTTGCTCTTAACGCCGCGATAGAAGCCGCCAGGGCAGGGGAATCCGGCAGGGGATTTGCCGTAGTAGCCGACGAGGTAAGAAAATTAGCCGAAAGAACCGTTAAAGCTACAAAAGAGATAGTGTCTAAAGTTCAGACAATGCAGCAGAGCACGCAGGATACCAAGACATCCATGGATAAAACGTTAAGCGAGGTCGATTTATCCGTAGGCTATGCTTCAAAGGCGGGAGAATCTTTGGACGGCATAGAAAAAAGCATAATGAGTTTAACCGACCAGATAAGCTCTATAGCCGCCGCATCGGAAGAGCAGACGGCTGCAACTAACGAGATATCGCAGAATATCGAAACGGTATCCAGCCTTTCGGTATCCAATTCCGAAAAGTCTTCTAATACCGCTAAAGAGGCGGCATCGATTTACGGAGAACTTGAAAAATTAATAGGAATATTAAAAAAGTTTAAATATTAAATTTATTTGAAAAGGAGGCGGATTAAATGGAAAATCGCGACACGACGGCTTCACGCAAGTCAACATTTGACAGTTTGGCAAATATAAAAGATATATATACTCCTTCGAAGGAAACGGTAAAAAACAGCTATGTTGACGACTATGAAAGGCTTTACGGATATTCTATAAATGAAAATGAAAAATTCTGGGACGAGACGGCAAAACAGTTAGACTGGTTTAAGCGCTGGGACGATGTCCTGGATTCGTCTAATCCTCCTTTTTATAAATGGTTCACGGGTGGAAAAACTAATATCGTCCATAACGCCTTAGACAGGCATATTGCTACGTTCCGCAAAAACAAGCTTGCTATAATTTGGGAGGGAGAGGACGGCAGCGAAAGAGTCTATACTTATTTTTCTTTATATAAAGAGGTCAATAAGTTTGCAAACGTTCTGAAAAGTTTCGGAATTAAAAAAGGAGATACCGTTACAATATATCTTCCCAATATACCGGAAATTGCCATAAGCATGCTTGCATGCGCTAAGATAGGCGCAATACACAGCGTCGTGTATGCCGGATTTTCGGCTCTGGCGCTGAAAGACAGAATACTCGATGCGCAGAGCAAACTTCTTATTACCGCTGACGGCGCTTTCAGGGGCGGAAAGGTCGTAGAACTTAAAAAAATAGCCGATGAAGCGGTTACTAAAGCTCCGGTGGTTCAAACCGTAATAGTAGTTAAGAGAACCGGCAAAGAAGTTGCTATGGATACGTCGAGAGATTTTTATTACGACGAGCTTATGAAACTGCCTATAGCAAATCCGTATTTAAAAACCGAAGAACTCGATTCGGAGGACCCTCTTTTTATACTTTATACGTCGGGAACGACCGGCAAGCCGAAAGGCATTCTTCATGTTCACGGAGGATATTCCGTGGGTACGTATATAACGTCTAAGTATGTTTTTAACATAAAAGACAACGATACTTATTGGTGCGCGGCGGATCCGGGCTGGATAACCGGCCATTCATATATTATATACGGACCTTTAATTAACGGGGCGACGACGCTTATGGTCGAAGGTTCGCCCTACTATCCGTATCCGGACAGATGGTGGAGAATAGTCGAAAAGCATGCCGTAAATATTTTTTATACTTCTCCTACGGCAGTAAGAGGTATTATGAGATTCGGCGAAAACTGGCCCAACAGGCACAATCTCAGCTCCCTTAAAATATTGGGAAGCGTGGGTGAGCCTATAAATCCTGAAGTCTGGCGCTGGTATTACAAGCATATCGGCAAGGAAAGATGCCCTATAATGGACACGTGGTGGCAGACGGAATCGGGAATGTTTTTAATAACACCCGTTCCTACAATGTCTTTAAAACCAGGTTCGTGCGGAAAACCTTTTTTTGGGATAGACGCAGATATATTCGACGAAAACGGCAAAAGCGTGAAAGCGGGAAAGGGAGGCTATCTTGTAGTAAAGAAGCCTTGGCCCGCCATGATGAGAACTATTTATAAGGATGAAAACAGATATAAAGAAACTTATTTCTCGAAATTTAACGGGGTATATCTTGCCGGCGATACCGCAAAGCGCGATGAAGACGGATATTTTTACGTTATGGGCAGGATAGACGACGTGATAAAGGTTTCCGGATACAGGCTGGGAACGGCGGAGATAGAAAGCGCCATAATAACCCATGAATCCGTCGCCGAATCCGCCGTTATAGGAAAGCCCCACGACATTAAGGGCAATTCCATTAAAGCCTTCGTGGTTTTAAAGCCTAATATCGAGAAAAGCGATGCTCTTGCAGACGATATTAAAGCAAATGTAGGGAAAACCCTGGGTCCTATCGGAAAACCGGATGACATAGAATTTGTCGATTCTCTTCCTAAAACCAGAAGCGGAAAGATTATGAGAAGAGTTTTGAAGGCCAGGGAAATGGGTATAGACGAAGGAGATTTATCGACTATAGAAGAAGATTAAACGGTTGAACCGACGGGAAGTCCATGTAATCATTGCTTCGCTACGCTCGCAATGACTCGCAATGACTATGGCGCGAAGCAAATCTTATTATGCCGATAATATAACGGCATATAATAAACTTAATTGGGAGGGTTAAAACTTGAATTTTAAAGTAATAGATTCTATAGAAAAAATTTTAAAAGAAAAAAAGACAAAAGAATTTGACCGCATTTTTGTTTTTGGAGTTTTTCAAAACGAAGAAAATAGTTTTCTGCAAAATGAAAATCTTAAAGGATTCGATTTTATTTATAAAAGAATAAAACAGCTGGATTTTAAGGCAAAAAAAGGAAAAAATATAATTATAGAATCTCCCGTTTATTCATTGATTTACGGATTAGACAAGAAAGATAAATTCGATTACGATTCTCTTAGAAATTTTATATCGGGTTCTTCGAAGATAGCCAGAACAAATAAAATTAATGACGTAGTTTTTATAATTCCCGGACTGCCTAAAGAATATTATACGAAAAACGGCATATTTTATTTATCCGCTTCTATTGCCGAAGGAGCAGAATTAGGCCTGTATGAATTTAAAAAATACGTCACTAAGGAAAAAGAAAAACATGCCGATAAAATTATTTATCCGGAAATTATAAGCATCTATTTTAACTGTAAATCCTTAACTATAACCAAAGTCCTAAGAAACTCTGCGGAAGAAGGTTTTGATTTCGGTAAAAAAACTTCCCTTGCGGCTAATTTTGCGCGGGATATAGTCAATGAGCCCGGGAATGTAGTAACCCCCGAATACTTAGCCGGCATCGCAAAAGAAATATCCGCTGGAAAAAATATGGAATGCGAAATATTTAACGAAAAAGAAATAGTA
>JAJZYC010000047.1 GCA_021806125.1 bacterium | reverse complement strand
GAGACCGTTATAAACCATCAGCCCTCCGGCAGACAGTATTCCGACTACTATCATAGCGACTATAATTTCCATTAAAGTAAAACCGCCGTTGTTTTTTTTTAATTTCCCGAACATAACTTAATACCTCCTTAATTTTTATCTGTTATTATTTAATTATTTGAATTAATTTATTGATAGCTTGCCGGCAATCCGACCATTCCTTGAATAAGGGGCAGAAATAAAGAAAAAAACATTAAAAGCAAAAAAAATACTACTAAAGCCACGGCTAAAAAAAATAATCCTTTTGTAAATAAATTCATATAACGGCTTGATTTTTCCTTAAATTCCTGAGAGAGCCTCAAGACAGTTTCTGACAAAAAACCTCCTGTTTCCGCATAACCTATAGATTCAACAGCGTCATCGGATAAAAAATTTGCATTTACCATTGAATCATGCAAAGTAATTCCTTTCATCAAATCGTCATAAATTAATTCAAATTTATTTTTAAAATATGCCTTGGAAGTATTTTTTCTGAAATAATTAAATACCGCGTTGACCGTAACGCCGGATGAAATCATTAAAGAAAATTGGTAAAAAATCCAGTTAAGATATGTGTAATTAACGATACTTCTGATTTGAGGGATATTAAGCATAAAATAAGCCGCTTTAGTTTTAATGCGGAACAAGTCGAAACCGAACGCGGCGGCAATAACCGCCGCTAAAATTATGCAATATATAAAAACATTTTTTAAATAGCTAAAGAAACTCAAAATATCTTTCGTGGACTTCGGTATATGGGGGAACTGGCTGAAAAAAGAAGCAAAAGTCGGAATTATATAATATAAAAAAACCGAAAATGCGACAAAAAGCAAAAAAAATAGAAAAGCCGGATATGCTAATGCTCCGGTTACGCTCTTTTTATAAATATTTTTAGTACCGAAGTATTCGGAAATTTTTAAAAAAGTCTGCGGATAATCGCCGGTTGAATCGGCTAAATCTAACAATGATAGAACAATTTCTTCAAAATTATTTAAAATAAAAATTTCTTTAAGCGATTCGCCTTTATCCAGCAAAAAAACGCAGTCGTTAATAAGTTTAAGGCGGTTTTTTGATTTAGACCGTTTATGATTATAATAAAGCCATTTTATCGGATAAAATAATTTATCCTCCCCAACTCTGGCAGGCTTTTTATTTTCTTTATTCATATAACTTAAGGCTTTTCCAATGGAACCGGTAGATTTTACGAGCTGACTGCATTCCATAAAAAACACGGAAAGTTCATTATCTTTGATACCTGCGTTGCGAACAGGACGCAATATATCAAAAAATATATTTGGAAGCGCAATAGCAGGCATATAACCTTCCAGCATTATTATCGATTTTGCCTCGGATAAGCTCTCCGCCTTAATATTTTTTATCAGGCTGACGCCTTCCGGAGTATAAAATTTTATTAAATAATTTTTTACCATATTGATAGTTAATAGCCGTGCTATTTTGAAAGATTAAAATATGTTGGCGGGTCAATTTCCCCATTAACCAATTTATTAAACGATTGAATTTTTAGAGATTCAAAATTAGATGAACTGATTAGAATTTCTTCTAACGACGAAGGGTTGGAAAGAACGGTCAAATCCCTGTATATTTCCTCTTTTACGGCATCGTTGAATTCTGCGATTTCGATTAAGGGTTTTCTTTTGGAATATCCTGTACCTCCGCAATTATTGCAATTTTTTTCGCCTCTTATATATACCGAATCGAAACCGGAAACTTCTCGCAAATTAGCTCTTGACGGCATCGATGAGGTAAATTTAAAATTTTCCTCTAGAGCATATCTGTATATAGACGGTAATTTATCCGGCGTAATCCTTCGTTTGCAAGCCGAACAAAGAGGATTATAAAGCCTTTGCGCGGTTACAAACCTTAAAACGGAAAACAACTGTATTAAATCTACGTTAAGCGATTTAAACCTGCCGAATATCGAAAGCGAAGAATTGGTATGAAGCGTCGTAAGAACAAGATGACCGGTTTCTGCTGCGATTAATGCATGTTTTGCCGTTATCTCGTCCCTTATTTCGCCTATCATCATGATATCTGGTTCGCTCCTCAGCATAATGCGTACCGCTTCCGAATATCCGAAATCTTCCGATATATTCATCTGGGTAATATTAGATTCTCTTAGTTCTATTTCTACAGGGTCTTCTATAGTTATGACGGAACTTTTCTTCTGCGACAAAAGTTTTAACATTGCGTAAAAAGTCGTAGTTTTGCCAGAACCGGTAGGCCCCGTCGAAATAATCAGGCCGTGGGGATGGATATAGGATTTTTTTAATAATTCAACTTTATCGTCCGTGAATCCGATGCATTTAAAATCAAAAACTTTATTAAGTCCGTGAATTCTTAAAACCGCTTCAAAAAGCGACGATTCTTTATCTAATTTTGAAGAAACAGGCAAAAATGCCACTCTTATATTAACGCGCACGCCTTTATAAAAATTAGAAACGAATACAAATTTTGCGTCCAACCCTTGACCTTTTTTCAAGGTTATCTGGCAATTCCCGGCTATTATATTTATTATTTTCCGGCCGGACTCTAGGCTTAAAACCCTGATATTTTCCTGGCTTATTTCGGTATCCATTATGAGCATATAAAAATTTTCAGACCGCTTAATTCTTATATTGGGAGAGCTTTTCAATATAGCAATTTCGATTGCTTCTTCTAAAATTTCTTTTTCGGAAAATACAGCTTTGTTTATAAATATTTTATTGAGGGCTTCATAAATTTTTCTTTTTGTCGAAAATCCTATTTTAAATTTTTTTAAATTTTCGTCGTATGCCATTTTTTCCGAAAAATTTGCGGTAATTTCACTGCAAATTATATATGAAATATCTCCTTTTCTTATGGCTACCGCCGGAAAATCGTAAAGGAAGGCGAAACCGAGCTCTTCGTTTTCCTGCTTATCTATATTTAAAGAAAGACTGTTTAATTCACTAAAATATTCTCTGCCCGAGTCGTAAGCGAGATAAGCGGCTACATCCGAATCCGCAATATAACCGCTTTCTATCAAAATTTCGCCTAATCTTTTTTCGCTGATAGACTGCACGAAAAGAGCATCTCTTAGCTGGGTTTCCGTCAATTTTCCTTTCGATATTAAATATTCGCCTATCTTCATAAAAAGCTCGCCGTAAAAGCTCACAAAGTTATTTTAGGAGTTAGCATAATAAGGAGGTCTTCCTTTTGGCTCGAATCGTTTATAGAGTCGAATAAGTTTCCTATTAACGGAATTTTCGACAATATAGGAATTCCATAGGCATTTTTTGTTTTGTCCGTAGTCAAAATACCGCCTACAAGTATCGTAGAGCCGGATTTTACGTTAACGGTATCGGAAAAACTTTTCGACTCTATTACCGGATTGCTGAAACTGTCGCCGCTGACGGAAAAAGACTGGTAACCGGTTATCGAATTGTCGATTAGGCTTAAAGTAACGGATACCGAATTGTTTTTAAAATTTATATGGGGAGTAAACGATATGGAAAGTCCGGTCTGAACCTGCGATATAACAGGGTAAGTTTCGGTCTGGGATAAACTTAAAGCCATAGTCTGTATGCTCGAAACATATGGGGTTATCGTTCCGGAAGAAATAAGCCTCGTCTGTCCGTCCATTAAAACAAGCCTCGGCTGAGATATTACGTTAACCGTCCCCTGCGTTTTAAGCGCATTTAAAATCGCGCTGCTGTTTCCCGAACCGGTAAAGCCGATATAAGGCGCATTGGATATATTATTGCCGGAGGCAAGCTGAGCCGCGACCGATATCGAATCGGCGCCGAAAGCATTCGATTCAAACGCCTGGTTAAATAACAAATTCCAGTTTATGCCGGTTTGAAATCCTTTATTTAAACTTACGTCTATGACCTCTACTTTTAAAAAAACCTGCTTTGAAAGAAATTTATCGATTCTTTTTATGTAGGCAGAAACTTCGCTTACATTGGAAACCCTGTCTTTAACCCATATTAATCCGTCTTTGGGGTTAATGAAATATTTTCCTTTTTTCGTGAGCATTTCTTTAATATTTCTTGAAATAATCCCATAGAGGCTGTCCGATTCTGAAAGCGTCAGGGAAATAGAGCCGGACGGGCTGGAGGATAGCGCGTTGTTTCCGTTAGTATTGCCTGAAGAATTTAAGGAATTTGCAGCACCCGCCGCATCCGGCTGGACGCTCCCGCTATTCTGACCGCCCTGCATCCCGGCAGAATTAGAATTGCTTATACTATTATTGCCGTTCTGCCCGCTCATACCATTTATCCCGACCGTGGACGAAAAAGACGAAAGCAAATCTGAAACTGGAATATGAAACGTTTTTTCTTCCGTCGCACGTATATATAACATTCCATTTTTATAAGCGTATTTAAAGCCGTTGGAGATTACCAGGCCTTTTAATACCTTATATAAAGGAACGTCTTTATAATATGCGTCGTTTTTTAATTTGGCGGGAAAACCCCCATAGAAAATAACGGGGACGCCTGTTTCGCGCGCCAGGAGCATTAACGCGGATTTAACGTTTCCCTTGCCGGCAAGGGAAACTTTTTGCATAAGAAAATCATTGTATCTATATTTAAATATACGATTCCGACGGCCAGTTCCCTTTTTAACCCGCTTTTTATTAATATTTGCAGGTATAATTTCCGGCTTTGCAAGAGTTATATCATATTTTTTAAGCAAAATATCTAAACTCTTATTTTTAGCTTTATATATCGAATTGCCGAAAGCCGCATCCGCATTTAAAAACAGGCACAGGGCAATAAAAAACAATATTGATAAATATTTATTTTTCATAATTTTTTGTTTTTATAATTAAATTAATTTTAAATATAATTCAATTATATTTTTTTAATATGTAAATATTATGAAGCTTTTGTTTCGTTTATATTAAATTTTTGTTAAATTAATGTTACAAAATATATTTAACGGTTTATTTTCAGAGGATTTACGGATTTTTATGTTAAAAAAGAAAAATTAAATCAGGGATATTTAAAGAATTAAATAATTAGCGGAAGACGGCTAAAAAAGCGGTGGCGCAAAAAGCTAAGGAAGGCTAAATAGGCCGTCCGATAAGCCTGTCGATTTGACAGAAATTAGTATAAATGATATTATTTAAATGAATATATTTTCCTTCTATGCGTTCATAGCTCAGTTGGATAGAGCAACAGCCTTCTAAGCTGTGGGTCGCAGGTTCGAATCCTGCTGGACGCACCATTAAAAAACCCTATAATATCAAGTGCTTTACAGTACACTGAAATAAATAATATAACCCTTGACAATAGTTAACATATAAGTTAACATAAAATATGCACAGAACCATTATCTTTTACAAGACGAAAGAAGAAAGATGGCCGGTAAAAGAATTGCTGGATTTCTTAGACGGGAAGGCCGCCCAGAAGATTATCCGGGTTTTAAACCTTGGAGAAATATAAATCTGATTTTATAAAAAGAGGCAGCTAATGAGCGATTTAAAGAAATACATAGAGAATAGAAAAAAAATAGACCCGTCTTTTGAAAAGGGTTTCGATGAAAGATACGAACAGTTTAAAATCGGTGCTACGCTTCGTCAGATGCGCGAATCTGCCGGATTAACCCAGGAAGAACTTGCCGTTAAGCTTAAGACAAAAAAAACGGCTATTTCGAGAATTGAAAACCACGCCGAGGATATTAAGATTTCGACTCTTGAGCGGACGGCTGCAGCACTTGGGAAAAAATTAAAAATAATCTTTGCTTAAAATAATCCACTATATTATCGACTTATAAACACTATTATATCATCTGATAAACAAGTACTCGAAATAGTGTTTATAAAAGAAAAATAACCGATTTTAATAGCAGCGGTTGGAAGCTTATGAACAGGTTCTCGCCAATAATATCATTCCTCAAGCGCGTGTTGCATTAGCTTAAGAATACGGCTGCCCCTATTTTAACCGGTAAAAAAATGGAACTTGTCCACGTCGGATAGGCAATAGCAGGATTTATGTCCGACGGATACCAGCAGTTAACTTTTTAGTTTATTTTAATGTCTAATCCGCATATAATTATTATAGTTATATTGTATAATTTTATAACTTTAAATTAATGCGGATTCGACATTTTTGTGGAAATTAAATTGCTTAAAAGAAAAGTTATCGATTTATGGCGTCATTTTATCGAAAAAGCTTTAAAAAAGCGATACTTAAAAAAAATAATCAATAAAAATATAAATATTAAAAGCTCGGCAAGTTTCATTATAGGTTCATTCGAAGGATTCATAATGCTTTCTAAATCCTCACAGAGCGAAGGATTTTATTAGAGAAGTGTTTTCTCAATATCAAGAATTATTTGAAAAATTTAAATAAATTGATTTAATCTGAATGAACTTTATATCAATACCTATATTTGACGTAATTGCCGGAATATTAATCATTCTATTCGCATTCTTCGTTAGGGCAACCATTGGTTTTGGTTCCGGTTTAATATCGGTTTCCTTTTTAACAATCATGCTCCCTATAAAAATTACTGTTCCAGCAGTATTTATACTTGATTTTATAGGAAGCATAATACTTGGAGCATATGATTTTAAAGAAGTAAAGTGGAACGACCTTTCATACTTACTGCCCTCGACTGTTTTAGGGCTTTTGCTGGGAGCTTATATATTAAAATATGCAGATCCGCAAAAACTTACAATTTTTCTGGGTATTTTTATTTTGATGTATATAATATATGCTCTCAAAGTAAAGCAGGATAAACTGCCTTACGTTAAAAACACGGTAGGAGTTCCGTTAGGTTTTCTGGGAGGTTTTATAGGCAGTTTATACGGCGGAGGCGGTCCGCCTATCGTAGCTTACCTGCAGATGAAACACCATGACAAACGTACGTTTCGGGCTACGTTCCAGATAGTCGCCATTACCGACAGTATCGTTAGGGCTGCTATTTATATATCGTTCGGGCTAATAACTGTGAAAGTTTTAAGATTTTCCGGCTTACTTATACCGTCTTTATTAATAGGTCTGTTTTTAGGAAACAAGATGCATTTTAAAATAAATCAAAAAACTTTTTATTATTCGGTATTAATAATTTTATCTTTAGCGTCTATCGGCCTAATAATACATTCTTTTTAATTACCGATAAATATTAAATTTTATATACTGCGCTGTAATAAATATTTTCTATTATATTATTTTTGATAATGCATTAGCCTCACCACCCCCTAATCGACTGGAATAAAATTAGACGCCGCTTAAGCACCATAAGTCTAAGATTTGTCCTTTTATTCGATAATTTTAATTACCTCATCTACGTCCATTCTGGATGATTTAGACTGTCTTTCCACGGGTTTTCCTATGGGAATTAATGCGACAAGATTATCGGGCTTCCTTACTCCCAGTATGCTTTCTATTTCAGGCTTGGCGATTAACGGACCGGTCATCCAGCATGCTCCCAGTCCCTCGTTATGGGCGATAAGCAGGATATGCGTTATAAAACTTGAAACGCCTTGAAGTCCGGGATTAACTATAAACTTTCTGTCGTAATTTCGATTTTTATCTTCCCTTTCTAGTATGTTATCGAGACTGCCGATATAAGGTTTTTGAACAACAGCAAGCACGACAGGGGCTTCGTTAAAAAATGCGTAAACGCCGGGAGCGTCTTTGCCGGTTACCTTTTTATAAACCGTTTCGACTTGACCCCTCATCCTGTTGAGAATATCTTTATTTTTAATTATATAAGTAAACCAGTTTTGCGCGTTGCCTCCGCTTGGAGAATTAACTGAAATTTCGATAATTTTTTTAATCAGATTTAAATCTACGTCTTCCCGTTCATATTTCCGAATGCTTTTTCTTGTTTTAACGGCTTCAACTATATCCAATTTTCCTTCTCCTTGTATTTTTTATTTTATATAGTTTGCGCTCGCTTTCTGCGCCTTATTTTTTACGTTATTAAATTTAAATTATCGGGCTGTTATGTCTTTCGATACATTATACAATAAAAATATAAAAAATTAAAAAGGCTGGTTTAATCCGAAATAATATCTGACGCCGTATTCGGAACTGACGCCGGTTCCGAATGCTTTTGCAGCATAAATGCTTATCATTTCTGGATAAATACCGAAAAAGTAGGTTTTTAAATGTATTCCGAGTCCTGCAAAACTGTAAATACCGCCGTTATGGATAACCGCCGGAACGGTATCTCCCAATTTCCCCGCGCCGCCTATTATATCGCCCGTAACCGCCGTTATATCAAAAAGATTATCTATCAGGTTCAGATTTAAGCCGCGGCAGATGTTTCTTCTGTAATCGGTTTCGGCAATAAGAGTATCGTTATTGACAAACGGCAGGCTTGCCGGCATACCCATAATGCCGTTAATGCCTCCCAAGTAATAATCTAGTGCGGCGGGAATGCTTCCGTCGGCAAAAACGCCTATACCTTTTAGAGCCACTATATTGTCTGCATTAATTTCAAAATTTTTAACGTACTGCAAAATAAACTGGCTAAAAGAAAACGGAGATAGGATGTTGGAATTGGCTATATTATAAGAAAAATTAAACGAAGAGCCGTATCCCGGATTGATATTGTAATCGACGGAATTATAGCTGTAACCCAAAGTAAATTCCGCCAACCTTTTTGTATTTTGATAAATTATGGAATCCCCCGAAGCGGATTGGCTTATTTCCATCAGATTTACTAAACCGGAAACCGACTGCCTGTAAATCTGCGAAACCGGAAAAAATCTTCCTAATTGATGCGAGAAGCCTAAGCTCATGCCCCTATTGTAATAATTTTTAAATATATTAAATAAGATGCCGTTTCTATAACTGTATCTTTTTGTCAGCGTAAAATTAAGATACCCCTCCGTTCTTCCACTGTTGGGACTTATATTTCCTCCTGCACCGCTCAAGAATAGGGCATAATGATCTTTTTTCTTTCGATTTAAAATTTTTTGTTTTATTTTTTTATAACTTATAAGGTTTAAATCGTTATTATAATAATAAACGCCGTTTTTTAACCTGTATGTTCGGAAAAAACCGGTAAAGTAAAGATAAGATAATGGGAATATGGGATAATTTATAACGGTGTTGACGCCCTGAATGAAATTAAAACCTTTAACCGTATTTTTTAAATCCGGGTTTCTTTTTATATAAGCGTTTAAAAATTTTTTAAATCCGATAAAAGAAAGTTTTTGTAAATTTTGAGAATAAAATAAACTGCCGCTCTTGTTTATTTTTTTTAATATTCTTCCATCATTAATTATACCCAGATAAATTAATCCTTTAATTATATTTAATTTTTGGTAAATATAGAAAGTTGGAAAAATATTGCCGAAACGCGAATTTACTAAGAGGGTGTTTGAGTATAAAGGCGGCTTTAACCATAAACTCCGCCTTAAATGAATATAAACGACGCTTATATTCTTTAATTTTATCATATGATATTTATCCAATAAAACTAAAGCTCTGTGAATTTTTTTGTTCGACGGCTTAAAATTATACGGATACGGCTGGAAAAATTTTAACGATAAACCGTTTTTTGTCGTTTTATTTATTTTAAATTTTTTTGCCAATATTAAGGAAATAAAATTCGAACGCCTACGGATAAAAAAAGAACCCTTATAAATCTTTCC
>JAJZYC010000046.1 GCA_021806125.1 bacterium | reverse complement strand
TACGATATTTTTTTATTTTAATATAAATATGGGGATTAAATCAAGAACTTTTTTATTCAGTGAATAAAAATATAACATCGTTATTTTTAGTAAACGTTTTAATTAAGTCTGGAAACACAGACAGGAGTGAAAGAAGTAATAATATGGACACGATTTAAAAAAATATAATCAGCTATAAAAGAATGGTGCCGAGAGGCGGAATCGAACCGTCGACACGAGGATTTTCAGTCCTCTGCTCTACCGACTGAGCTATCTCGGCATAAAATGAACGCAAAAATAATTTAATAAGTTGAATAATTAAGAATATTTATATTACCATAAAAATCCCTGCAATACAAATAGTTTTTTAATAATTTTTTTTAAACTTTTTTGCTCATTTTAAAAATATCGCCTTAAATGGATTTGCGTAAAACAAAATAAAAGTTATAAGCAAAGCGTAAAGGGCTAAGGACTCCATAATAGCCATACCGGTTATCATCCAAACTATTAATTTTTTTTCCATGCCGGGGTTCCTTCCCATAGATTCTAACGCGCCCCTGACGGCATTACCCATACCGATCCCCGCGCCTATAACTCCTAAGCCGATGGCAAGTCCGCCGCCCAGAGCCGATAACCCGAAAAACAGACTTTTAGATAACAGCGCCGAATTATTTACTATGTGATGATGAACAGGAATAGCACTGCTTGCCGCTTTCGCCGCAAAAACTTTAATTCCAAAAACAGATACCGATAAAAACGTAAAAATCGAGATTAAATACTTAACCATTGAATACCCCCGGTATAATTTTATTTTTATTAATTGTTAATATTATTTATGATTAATCTTAATGTTCTTCTTCTATAGATAGAGCGATGTAAATAATCGCAAGCAGATAAAAAACAAACGCCTGCATCAAATCGGTAAAAACCTGCATATACATCATAATTGCCGGAATCCCCCACGGCAGTAAAAATAAAAGAACGGTAACCATAAACTCTTCGGCAAATATATTTGCAAATAACCTCAAGGCATGGGAAAAAGGACGGGATAATGCCGACATTATCTCTATTATTATCATTATCGGCGCGATTATTATAAGCGGGCCGAGAAATTTTTTTATATATTTTGCTTTATGTTTCTTAATTCCTACAATATGGGAAAGAAAAAATACTATAAGGGCTAAAACAGCCGTCGTGTCTATCGTAGCTGTAGGCGAAGTAAAACCTGGAATACTGCCGAGCAAATTCGAAAAAAGAACAAAAACCGCAAATGACGCGATAAGCGGCAAATATATGCCGCCTTCTTCTCCTATAATTTCTTTCAGAAAATATTCGGTCATTATAAATATAAGTTCGAAAAAACTCTGTATGCCTGTCGGAACCACCCTTAAATTTCTGCCGACGATGAAAGCGGCGGATAATATCAAACCCATCACGATAATCGTCATCGTCCAGTAAACAGGTATTCCTGGAATGCTAATTATAATAGGAGCTTTTAACATAACATAATTTTATTTACACGTTAATGTTATTAAGCGGGAAGAATATCTGCAATACCGCAATGGAAACCGGAGTTATCGTAATTCCGGCCGCCGCCGAAATAAAATTAAGCTTAATAAATTTATAGGATATTATAAAAAAAAACAGGATGATGAGCAAGTCCTTTATTGCCGTAAAATTGAATTTTACGAGATTTATATTTTTAATGTTTCTAAATAAATACAATGCGGTATCGGCAAATAGAAAATAAGAAGCCGCAAAACCTATAGACATACTAAATATAATATTTAAGCTATCTGCCCCGGCATAAAACAGATTTACCGCGCCGCCTGAAACAAATACTAAAATTAAGCCGATGATAAATACGCGCAAAATTATATTAAATTTTAACGGCTTATTATAATTTTGTATTAAGCTCTCTTTTAACCGCTTTATATATTTCATAAATTCCGGCCGTAAAACCTAAAATTAAAAAAATTATTAGAAAAAGATAATTAAACCCGAAATATTTATCGATTTCTATTCCGATAAAAATTCCGATTAGGACTGATATTATTAAATTTAATCCCAATGAACTCATTCTTGCAATCTGCTTGATAAATTCTTTATCCATAAATAAACAAAGGCATTTGCCCTCTATAATTATATCTTATTTTATGTAATAAAATATAATGAGCGGCAAATGCCTTTAAAATAAACTGCTTATCTTTATTTATAACGCCTATAATTATTTTTTGGCAGTTTTTTTGCTTGAAGGTTCAGCTTTTTTTGAAGCCGAAGCAGCAGTTCCCCACGGCAAAGAAGCGGGCGGCGTCCATTTCTTATGTTCCTTTGCAAGGTGCTGATTATAGGCTATGATGTTTAAGGAATTAAGATAATGCACTATCTGCTTTCCTTCCGCATTCGTTACCGGACAGCCGTTAACGTCTTTCATGACGTGAATGACAACGTTTTTCCAATCTCCGTAAGACTTTCCGTTATACCTTTCTACCCTGTTTAACGTATGGCAGATAACGCACTTGTCGTTTAACAGGCTGAAACCTTTTTTTACGGGCCAGGGATAAACTACCGGCGGAACATAATTAGTTCCGTTTAGATTCATAGTCTGATATATGATTCTATTAGTTCCCCTTGCCGCAATTTTCATATAGCCCATAACAGGCACGTTAACGGCAACGCAAAGTCCGCTCAATATTAAAAATATTTGCGGGAATTTCGAAATATTTCCGAATTTGAAATTAGGAGTAAGGTCTTTAAGATAATAACCGAGGACTAAAAAACCGGTTATAAAAAGCCCCGCCAGAGATAAATACTTAACCGGCTGCATATTTCCCAGGATACCCATAGTGGGAGGAAGCATTCCGAAAACTAAAGAAACAAGGCCGACTATTATAAAGAATATTATAAGGCCGACGGAAACCGTGGGTCTGGTTTTATCCCTTCCGTTTATCAGCTTCCACAGCATATATATAAATTCGAGTATTAAAGCCGCGCCGGTAGTCCCCAAAAATACATACATAATCCACTGATATTTCCCGAGCATAATCCTGTTAAATCCTGAACTTGCGGTAGCCCTGAAGTGTTTAAACCAGCCGAAATAAATTATGGGATACATTACCAAAAACATAACGGTTATAATGCTTGCAAACGAACCGAGCCAGTCGTAAAACTCTTTATCTGCTTGTTTAGAAGCAAGTATATACCTGATTCCTGCCCATATAGCAAGCAAAGCGCCCGCCAAAGCAAAAATCTCAATATTTTTTTCGATTATCAACAGCAAAACCATCGGTGTTCTTATAGCCGTATCCGGGGACGGACCTATAGTATAACTTTCCGAAATAGTATAAAAAATATCGGAAGTAAAGCCGGCTAGAAAAGCAATTATGCCGATAAAAACATTCCATCCCTGGTGTCTCCCTGCCCCTTTCCTGTCAAATCCGGCATAGTATATTGAGCCGAGAACCAGAAACGCTAACAGAAATTCCATTGAATAACCGATAACGCCTGGTTGCAGTTTATTCATAAGAATCCAGAAATTAGGGATTCCGTTTTTAAGCAGGCTTAAGAAATAAAAATACACTATCGTTTGTATAGCGCCTATTACTAAAGCGCACATAATAAGAGGCTTTGCAAGCCTGAAATATCTGTCTTCTTTTTTGAATATCCCTATATACTGGGATATAAAGGCAATCGCCATAAAACCTAGCGCAAGCCTGTTTATAAATAGATTTACTATATCTATGACACCTAAATTCATCGTATTTACTCCTCTTTTGATTTTATACGGTAGCAGGCGCTTTTGGTTCGCCGCCGATTAATGTTAAATAAACTAACAAAAGGAGAAACAAAATCCCCAGCACCGTTGCCGCAGGCCTTTTAAGCGGGCTTCTCTCGTGTCCCCTGTCGATAAAAGGCAATGCAAAAAGTATCGCAAATCCTATCGTAGGAACAAGGAACGTTGAGAATATGATAAGTCCGTGGCCCGGGAAATATTTCAACAGTTCCTCGTTCGCAAGGAAATACCAGTCTGCTTCCGGAGCAAAGTTAAGCGCGAGAGGCCTGTACATAGGGCCTATTTCAGCTCCGTAGACTACCGCAAGTAAATAAACTACGGCAAATACGCACAAAGCTACTATCATATCTTTATATAACTGGTCAGGAAAAAAGGGGACGGTAGCATCGGGATGTTTCCATTTGTTTATGTCGTCGTCGGCAAGTTTACTGTTTTTATATTCTAAAGGCAAGCCTTGCTCTCCTGTTTTTCTAATTAAGAAGATGTGTATAGGTATGAACATAATAACTACAATCGGCAAAAGCCATACGTGAACGGCAAATATATGCTGCATCGTTATAACGGACGTTTCGGTTCCGCCCCTGACGATAATCCTTAAAAACCCGCCGATAACCGGCGTATGAGCTGCAACGTTCGTAAGAACGTTAATCGTCCACCATGAATTTTCGTTGCCTATAAGCATATAACCGGTTAATCCTAGAACTACGACTACTGAAAACAAAACCATACCGACAACCCATTGAAGCTCTCTCGGTTTTTTATATGCGCCTGAAAAATAAACTCTGGACATATGGACGAGTAGTATAAATATCATCGTAAATGCGCCCCACAGATGAATGCCTAGAAGAATATTGCCGAGAAGAACGTGGTGCTTTATGTAATACGTCGCATTTCTTGCCATAGGGAAATAAGGAACGTAATAGAATAATAAAAATATCCCCGTTACTACTTGTATTATAAAAAGAAAAGCGAGCAGACTTCCGAAAGTATATGCCCATCCGCCCCTTGCCGGAATTCTTTCGCCGTTAAACTCGTTTATTAATTCGGTGAGCTCTATCCTTTCGTCAAACCAGTTTTGAATTTTTTTAAACATCAGACCCCCCTTTCTTTTGGATTATCTAAGAACTTATTTTGGATTAATACTGTACCGTTTTCTATTTTATGAACCCAAACGAATAAAGGTCTGGGCGGGGGTCCTCCTACGACCTTGCCGAGAACGTTAAACATGCCGCCGTGGCAGGGACACATAAATTTTTGTCTTGCTGGCATCCAGTGAAGAGGACAGCCTAAGTGAGTACACTGATTTGAAAAAAAATAAAGCTTGCCGGTTATATCTTTGACGACTATAACCTGCCTTGGAAGAGTATTTACCGTCCAACCTTCTTTAACCCTGAAATAAACAGGAACAAACTTCGGAACCAACGGTTCGATATTTTCTAAGTCGCTGACCTTCCCAAGCTCCGACCACACGATGTCCCTTTTCTTAAAAAGCGGACTTAAAACCTCTCCTAAAATAGGTATTGCAAGTGCAACGCCGACTATGGCGGAAATTAAGCCGATTACAACCATCATAAAAGTTCGCCTTGACGGCGACTCTTCTGAACTTTTAGTCATTTTACCCCCCTTTAGTTTAAACTTGTGACTTTTTGTATTGAATTATTATTTGATGTTATTAATTTCCGATAAAATTTTAAAGTATTAAATATAAATTTTTATCACTATAGAGGTAAAAAGTCAATATTTTTTTTAACATATATTTTTTTAACCTCAATTATAATTTGATTTTTAACTTAAAATGATGTATAAAAAATAAAAACATTTTATATTATTTGCCTTAATCAATAATTTTAACCTACATTGAAAATGAATTTACAGAATGAATTAATCGAACGTTACGCAGAGCAATTTCCTAATTCAAGGATTGGGAAATGCATAAAGATAATAGAAAGAGCAGCAAAGATGAAAACAAATCTTCTTATTCAGGGAGAAACCGGCACCGGAAAAACAACCCTTATTAATTTTGTCGGAAAAAAAATTTTTCCGGCAAAGCCTCTCGTTACGGTTTCCTGCTTTAATTTATCGGGCGAACTTTTTCAATCCGTGCTTTGCGGGCATCTAAAGGGCGCATTCACCGGCGCTGTAGAAACTACGGAGGGAAAAGCCCAAACCGCCAATAACGGAGTGTTGTTTTTCGACGATGTAGACACTTTAACTATGGATAACCAGTCTAAGCTTTTATACTTTCTGGATTATCACGTATGCGAAAAGGTGGGCAGTACAATGCCGGAATTATTAAACTTATGGACGGCGTTTTCCACAAATTCGAATATCGAAGAAAAGATAATGACCGGATTTATGAGGGAAGATTTTTATTATAGGATTTCAACTATTAAGGTAAATATTCCTCCGTTGAGAGAAAGGCCTAATTTTATAAGATATTTTATTGAAAATTATTTAGAAGGCCTAAAAATTTCGCACTGCAAAAAATTTATGGAAGAATGCCTCTCATACGAATGGCCTGGAAATATCAGGGAAATGACTTCTGCGCTCGATAGAATTCAGATTTTAAATTACGACGGCTGTAAAAAGGTTCAGTCGCTTAAAGAATGCGGCATTGACACACTTAAGCATAAACGCAAAGAGGAAATTCCGCCGCAAAACGGTTCGGAAAATTATCCGTCTGGATTAAAACAAAACGGCGGCGGAGAAGATATTTTCGATATAACTTCCGAGAAAAGCAGAATTATATCGGCATTAAAAAAAGCGAAATACAAAAGAAATAAGGCATGCAAAATATTGGATATTTCATATTCTACATTGTGGAGGAAATTAAAGCGATACGAAATTTACGAAAGCCTCAGATAAATAAATACCCCATCCGCTGTTCGTAAAAGCGCGGATGGGGCAAGTTTTAGCCTGCCTGGCACGAATTACGGCCTGACATTGTATTTCCTGAAAATCCATACTTTTATTATATCCACTAAGAACAGATAAACCGCTCCGAATACATAAAGCCGGATTATCTCGGCAAGCGGTATCCGCGCTATAAGGGGATGGTTTTCAAAGCTGATGCCGAACCACGCAAGCAAAGAAACTACTATTAAATCCGCTACAGTCGCAATCATCATATATTTAGACGGCGCGCTCTTATAAAAATAGTCCGCCGTTCTGACTAAATAAAGAACTCCCTGTCCGGTAAACACCATTATTAAAAACACTATGGTCGCAATCTGGTTCATATCGTAATGACCCTGCATTTTATAATAAACAAGGGCTCCGAAAGAAAAAATCAGCTGAAATACACCCATAGCCACCGAACCAATTACCATATTTTTAATTTTCCATTCATTCGGCTTTAGCGAATGCTTAACGTTATCTGTTGAAATCGACATAGTAACGAAATCGTTGGTGAAAAGCAATAAAATAACAAGCACGGGCGTAATTATAAAAGAATTTTTTGCCGGCGTATTATAATAATAGTTCATAAGAATAATACCGAATATAGTAAAAAAAGAAATCTCTATAGTTTTGGCTATCTTATTTAGAACCCAGGTCGCCATTCTCTGAAATATTTCCCTGCTCGTTTTTATGGCAGAAACGATATCGGACAAACCGGGATCGGTAAGGACGATGCTGGCAGCGGCTTTCGCGACGTCGGTAGAACCGGAAACGGCAATGCCGACCTCTGCCTGTTTAAGTGCGGGGGAATCATTAACCCCGTCTCCCGTCATGCCGACTATATAGTTGTTGTCCTGCAAAGCTTTAACTATATTATACTTGTCTTCGGGGTAAATTCCTCCAAACACGTCGTAATCCGCAAGTCTTTTTTCCTTTTCTTTATCCTTGCTCATTTCTATAAGTTCTTTTCTCTCACATACCCTTTCGCCGATATCCAGCCTTTTAGCGATGGTTTTGGCGGTAATAGCGGTATCGCCCGTAAGCATTATTACTCTTACGCCGAGATTGCGAAGCTCGTGGACAAGAGGCTTGGAATCTACTCTTTCGGGATCCATAAATCCTAAAAATCCTAAAAATTCGTATTTTCCGCCTTTCTCGTAAGCCGCCGCAAGAACTCTTTCGCCTTTCTGGGCAAGTTCTCTTTCGATATTTTCATATTTATATGCCGCTTCGGAGCCTTGCTGTGTAAGATTCCATATAGTTCCAGGCTGTCCTTTGAATATTTTAACTTCCTCTCCGTTGACTTTATATAAGCCTTCGGTTCTTTTAGTGGCAGGATCGAACGGGGTAAAAGAAACTTTCTCCCCTTCCGGTTTCAAGTTCATTGGGTTAGTAACCTTAAATATCGCATCGTCTAAGGCATCCTGACTTTTCTCGTCGCTTGCCATAATGGAATATGTGAGCAGTTCTTCTTTCGTATGTTCTCCGACTGGAGTTATATCTTCCAGTATAACCTTGTTTTCGGTCAGCGTTCCGGTCTTATCGGAACACAGGACGGTCATTGCCGCAGACTCTTCGATAGCCGATAATTTAGTGGTAAGAACCCCTTTTTTTGAGAGTTCAAGGGCTCCTAACGCCGTGGAAAGCGTGTAAGTCGCCGGAAGCGCTATAGGAATGGCGGCTATTAGAATAACAAGTATAAATACTATCGTGTCCGCCGGGCTGAAACCGTGCGAAAGCGCATAAACCAGAAAAAATGCCAGAAGAATAAAATCCATATACATCATATACTTTACGATTTTAAAAATAAGCTTCGACAGATTGCTTTTGGTCTTGGCTATTTTAACAAGTTCCGCGGTTTTTCCGAAGTAGCTTTCCTTCCCTGTAGCAACCACTAATCCCGTTGCTTCGCCTCTTTTTACGACTGAGCCCGAAAAGGCGACGCTTCCCTTTTCCGCTTCTATAGGAAGGGATTCTCCGGTAAGCGCGGACTGGTCTAATTGTATCTGGCTGTCGAGAATTTTAATATCCGCGGGAACAAAATCGCCCATCCTTAAATGAACGACATCGTCCGGAACGAGGTATTTTGCGTCGAGTATAGTCCATTTATCGTCCCTCATAACCCTTGCCTTAACTGCAAGACGCTGTTTTAAAAGCTCGAGCGCCTGCTGTGCCTTGCCTTCGTGCATAAAGGACATTATGCTGTTGAATATCAAAAGCGCCAGTATTATTGCGGCTTCAATAAACTTTACGTCCTGTCCTCTCGTTATTCCTACAATAATTTCCAATAATGCCGCAAATTCGAGCATCCATGGAATAGGACCCCAGAACCTTTTCAATAATTCTTTTACGGGATTTCTTTTTTCTTCCTCCACGCAGTTCAAACCGCACACTTCGATTTTCTGGTTTGCCTGTTCGGTCGTAAGGCAGACATACTCGCACACAGTTTCCTTTTCTTTAGCCATTTACCCCCCCAATTGTTTAAAAATATGGTTAATTTTAAAAAAATAATAAATAAATAGAAAAATAAAATGCGTATCAAGAAAAAAGAAGCATTTTTTATGCCATAAAATATTATTATAAATTGCCAGGTCAATGTAACCGCTCCATAATAGTCATTGCGAGCAAAGCGGACGGGGGTCCGGCGCAACTAACCAATATTAAGCGAGATTGCTTCGCTTTGCTCGCAATGACTGTAACTCGCAATGACGGAGTATCTAAATTTGGATTATAATAATTCTATGAAATAAAATGAGATGATATGAAATAAAATGAAAGATAGTGAACTTATTTGAAATCAGGCAATCCGGCTAAATACCCGCCGATAGACGAAGCCCCGTTAACGGAAATCTCCTCCGGCGTTCCGCATGCGATTATTCTGCCGCCGCCGTCTCCGCCTTCCGGTCCCATATCGATTATATAGTCGGCCGATTTTATTACGTCTAAATTATGTTCAATGACTATT
>JAJZYC010000045.1 GCA_021806125.1 bacterium | reverse complement strand
GGAAGCTGTCCCGTTCCCACTAAACATGCCCCGTTTACCATAAAAGGCGGGTATATCTCTTCATAATCGTGATAAGTTATATGGACGTCCAGCATAAAATTAATAAGCGCCCTCTGAAGTTTTGCGAGTCCCTTTTTTAAAATATAAAACCGCGTGCCTGAAATTTTAACCCCTCTTTCGAAATCTATCAAGTCTCTTTTTTGTCCTATTTCGTAATGAGTTTTAGGTTCGAAATTAAACTTTTTCTTTTCGTTAAAATACGCTACCGCCTCATTTCCGGTTTCATCTTCGCCGACGGGAACGTCTGGGTCGGGCAGATTAGGAACGTTAAGCATCAGCGAATTAAGCCTTTCTTCTATGGCGCTTAATTCGTCTTCCTGAATTTTAATTAATTCGTTTACCTTGTTCGCCTCGTTTTTTTTTGCCGAAATTACTTCCGCATCCTTTTCCGAAGCTATTTCTTTAGAAAGGGTTTTCCTTGTATTCCTTAAACATTCGGAATCATATAAAAGTTTTCTTTTGGATTCGTCAAGCTCAAAAATTTCGTCTATAGGAACATGAACAAAAAGTTTTTCCATCTCCTTTTTGACGTATTCTCTCTGTTCTCTAATAAGTTTAATGTCTATCATTTTTAATTAAAATTTAAGTTATTTTTATTTTCGTATTATATTAATATTTTTAAAGCTAAATATCAATCAGGAATTAAGCAGAATGTTTATGCCGCCGCCGCTGGCTTCCACGAATCCTCCTCCTGCCGCGTCTATTTCGTTTAATTTTTCGCCCTTTTTATATTTTATTTTCCCCGGAGCCAGATTTGCGATAAAATTTATATGCTTTGGCATAATCCCTTCCATCCCCGCCTCTGTAGGAATTTCACAAAAATCAGTCTCCCCTTCGAAAACAATTCCTTTTTTATCTACGACTCTTAAATTGAGAAGCATTTTTTTTACCTTTCTAAATTTAATCCTTTCGCTTTCTCCACTGCTTCTTCTATGGTTCCGACCATATAAAAAGCCTGCTCTGGCAAATCGTCGTACCTGCCTTCCAGAATTTCTTTAAAACCTCTTATAGTTTCTTTTAAAGGCACGTACCTTCCCGGAAATCCGGTAAAAACTTCCGCGACGAAAAAAGGCTGCGATAAAAACCTCTGTACCCTTCTTGCCCTGTTTACTATAATCTTATCTTCTTCGGACAGCTCGTCCATTCCAAGAATTGCAATTATATCCTGAAGTTCTTTATATTTTTGAAGAACCGCCTGAACTTTTCTTGCGACGCCGTAATGTTCTTCTCCTATAATGTTGGCATCCAGCGCTCTAGACGTCGAATCGAGAGGATCGACAGCCGGATAAATTCCCAGATCTACAATCTGCCTTGAAAGGACGGTCGTTGCATCTAAATGGGCAAACGTAGTCGCAGGAGCAGGGTCGGTTAAATCGTCAGCAGGAACATAAACGGCCTGTACCGAAGTAATAGAGCCTTTTTTTGTACTGGTTATTCTTTCCTGAAGTTCGCCCATATCCGTTGCAAGCGTAGGCTGATAGCCGACTGCGGAAGGTATTCTCCCCAGAAGTGCGCTAACTTCCGAATTTGCCTGCGCAAACCTGAAAATGTTATCTATAAAAACCAATACGTCCTGCCTTTCTTCATCTCTGAAATACTCCGCCATGGTTAGAGCTGAAAGAGCGACCCTCGCTCTCGCGCCTGGCGGTTCGTTCATCTGTCCGTAAACTAATACCGCTTTATCTAATACTTTAGATTCTTTCATCTCCGTCCAGAGGTCTGTCCCTTCTCTAGTTCTTTCTCCGACTCCAGCAAATACCGAAAAGCCTCCGTGTTCTATCGCTATATTATGAATCAGTTCCATAACTAAAACGGTTTTGCCGACGCCGGCGCCGCCGAACAATCCCGCCTTTCCCCCTTTTAAGTATGGTTCCAGCAGGTCCAAAACTTTTATGCCCGTCTCTAATATCTCGACATTAGTGGACTGCTCTTCAAAAGTCGGGGCGGGCCTGTGAATGGGAAGCCTCGATTTAAACTGCACGGACGGCAGTTCATCGACAGGCTCTCCGATAACGTTAAATATTCTGCCGAGAACTTCTCTTCCAACGGGAACGGTTATTTTATTGCCCGTATCTATTACTTTGATGCCTCTGTATAATCCGTCTGTAGAATCTAACGCAACGCATCTGACGATATCTTCGCCGAGATGCTGGGCGACTTCGAGCACTAAATTATTTTCTTTATCGTTTATGGCAGGATTAGTAAGAGTCAAGGCATTAAAAATCGACGGCAGTTTCTTGTTTTCAAATTTAACGTCAATGACCGGGCCTATAACCTGCGCAACAAAACCTTCGTTCATTTATTTAATGTCCTCCGAAAAATTTATTTTATCGCATTCATGCCGTTTATAATATCTAAAATTTCGAGCGTAACGGCCGCCTGCCGCGCTTTATTATAAGACACGGTTAATTTATTTATAAGCTTCCCCGCATTTCTTGTCGCATTGTCCATTGCGTTCATTCTTGAAGCTTGTTCGCCGGCAAAAGATTCCAAAATTCTGGAATATATCTTAGTATATATATAATCTTTAAAAATTTTGTCTATGATTTCATCTTCATAATCAACTGGTTCTACCAAATAGCCCCCGCTATTTTTATTTTTGCCGGCGGCTTGGGTTTCAAACGGTAAAATTTTTTCGGAATAGGCTTTTTGATGAAGCGTTGAAATATAGCGATTGGACATTATGTAAATATTTTCTATTTTGCCGCCCTTGAAATCGTCTAATATACCGTCGGATAATAGGACTGAAAGATTAATAGTCGATTCGCTTTCAGAAAAAGACCTGTTAAAAACAACATCGTAATTACGCTTTTTAAAAAAATCGAAACCTTTTTTACCCAGAATATATAACTTCGCTTGATTTGAATCTATTCCGGCAGTCTTTAATTCTTCGAAAAAAAGTTTAAACAGATTTATATTAAAAGACCCACAAAGCCCTCTATCGGTAGAAATTATTATTATGCCGGTATTGCCGCCGGATGCCTTTCCGTAAAAAGGATGCGAATATAATACCGCATTATAGGAAATATTTTTAATAACATCGTCGTAGGCGGAAGCATATACTTTAAATTCGCTCATTGCGGACTGGTTCCGCTTTAATTTCGATCCTGCTACCATTTTCATGGCTTTCGTTATTTGTCTTGTATTTTTGATACTCGAAATTTTTCTTTTTATAGATTTTAAATTCGGCATAATAATATTTATCTTTATAATTTATATCAGTCTTCCATAAAAATCTTCTTGAATTTATCAAGCGCTTCGATAAGATTCGATTTAATTTCGTCGTCTATCATCTTCTTTTCCTTAATAGAGGTATAGATTTCGGGGTTATTATTTCCGATATACGATAAAAGTTCTTTTTCGTATTTCTTGAGCGAAGACAGGTTGTATCCATGCAGATAACCGCCGTTAGCCGCAAATAATATTACTACCTCTTTTTCCACCGGCATCGGGTCGTATTGAGCCTGTTTAAGAAGCTCCGACATCATCCTGCCTCTGGCAAGCATCTCCTGAGTGGTTTTATCGAGGTCAGCCCCGAATTGAGAAAATGCCGCCAACTCCCTGTACTGCGCTAAAGAAAGCCTTAAGCCGCCCGAAACCTGTTTCATGGCTTTAATCTGAGCGTCCCCTCCCACCCTGGATACTGAAAGACCGGCATTTACGGCAGGCCTGACGCCGGCGTAAAATAAGTCGGTTTCCAGAAATATCTGTCCGTCCGTAATAGATATAACATTAGTCGGAATATATGCTGACACGTCTCCCGCCTGAGTTTCAATTATAGGCAGAGCGGTCAGCGACCCTCCGCCGTGCGCATCGTTTAATTTAGCGGCCCTTTCCAAAAGCCTTGAATGCAGATAGAAAACGTCTCCCGGATAGGCTTCCCTCCCCGGAGGCCTTCTTAAAAGCAGTGAAAGCTCTCTATACGCAACGGCATGCTTGGATAAATCATCGTATATTATAAGGCAGTGCATACCGTTGTCTCTAAAATATTCGCCCATCGTAGCCCCGGTATATGGGGCAAAATATTGAAGCGCCGCCGGGTCGCTGGCATTTGCCGCTATTATCGTAGTATATTCCATAGCTCCGGCGCTCGTTAAACGGTCATAGATGAATGAAATACTCGACTGCTTCTGCCCTACCGCTACATATATGCAGTAAACCCCAGAACCTTTTTGATTTAATATAGTATCTATAGCTATGGCGGTTTTCCCGGTCTGCCTGTCCCCTATAATAAGCTCTCTCTGCCCCCTACCTATAGGTATCAATGCATCTATTACTTTAATTCCCGTATATAAAGGCTCGTTGACCTTTTTTCTCTGCACTATGCCGGGGGCTTTTTTTTCTATTGCCGAATATTTTTCGGCTTTAATGGGATTTTTTCCGTCTATAGGCCTTCCAAGTCCGTCGAGAACTCTGCCTACAACGCCCATTCCAACCGGAACTTCGGCTATATTGCCGGTTCTTTTTACGGTATCGCCTTCTTTGACTAAAAATTCTTCTCCCAATATAACGACGCCCGCATTGTCTTCCTCTAAATTTAAAACATAGCCGTAAACATCCGGAGAAAATTCAAGCATTTCGCCAATCATAGCATTTTTAATTCCGTATATTTTTGCTACGTTGTCTCCTACCGATAAAACAACGCCGACCTCGCTAATATCTATATTTTTAGTATAAGATTCTATTTTGCTCTTTATGATATCGGTAATCTCGGAAGCCTTAATCGCCATAAATAAATGCCTCTTGTTTTAAATATTTATAAAAATTATCCGCCTGCGTTTTTATACTGCCGTCGTATAATATATTTTCTATATTTATTATATAGCCGCCTATCAGTTCTTCGTTAACCTCTTCTAATATAACAACCGTTTTACTCAAAGATTTTTCTATAATATTTTTTATTTTACTTTTTTCTTCAGGTTTTAATTTTTTTGCTGAAACTACCTTAACCCTCGATATATTTAAAAAATTATCTCTCATAGACGAATACTCGTCGAAAATTTTCGGCAGATATCCGGTTCTTTCGTTTTCTATAAGAAGATGAATAAAATTTATGAAATACGTACTTAGGGATAATTCCCTGCTTAATAAACCGATAACCTCAAATCTTTCGTCTTTGCCGATATACGTCTGCGATAAAAATTCTTTAAGACATAGCTTATCGTAACAAAAACTAATAAAATTATTGAGATCATTAAAAATTACTTCGACTATTCCGGAACCTGCCGCTATTTCAAAAAGAGCGGCGGCATATCGCTTACTTATTCGATTGTTTTGCAAATGCTTCCTCTTGAAGTTTAAGAAAATTATCGTTTATCCTATTATAATCCTCGGCATTCATTTCTTTTTGCAAAATATCGTTAACTGCTTTAAAAGACATATCTAAAGCATCTTCTAATAACCGTTTTTTTTGATTGTCTATTTCCGATTCAGCCTGTTTTATATAGCTATCCAAAATTTTATCGGCAGATACCCGCGCATTTTCTATGATGCCGTTCTTTTCCGTTTCGGCTTCTTTTACCGCTTCTTTTTTAATATCTTCTATTTCCTTTTTAACTTCCGCAAGGCTTATTTTAGCTTCTTCGTAAAGTTCCTTAGCTTTTTTTTCATATTCTTCGGCTTTAGCTAAAGACGATTCTATATCTTTTTTTCTATTGCCGAAAAAGGGGGCTCCGAATTTTATATATACGTAAGCAATTCCTATCGCCAGCAGAATTGTGTCTAATATGCGCCAGAAAAGATTCATATATTTATTCTAAAATCTTTTTATATATTGAATTTGCAAGTTCTTTGGAGATCGACTTATAGTAATCGATTATCACCTTTTTTTCTTCGTCGAAGTCTTTAATTATACCGTTTAATTTTAAAGATGCATCCTTTTTTGCCGAAGAAATAATAAGTCCTGCCTCGGCTAAACCGTCTTTGCGGCAGGTTTCTTTTATTTTATTGATTTCGGTTTTTAATTTTTTTTTCTCCTCTTCGGCATCCCGTTTTAATCTATCTGTTAACTCTTCGAAATATTTTTGGTTTTCCTTGCTGGAACCTATAATTTCGTTTCTTTTTTTTAAGACATCTCTTATTGGTTTAAATAAAAATAGATTTAAAAGATAGGTAAATATCAGGAACGCGGCGGTTTCGAATAAAAGCCCCTGCCACGTTATAATTAATTCAGTCATACGATTTTTATGTTTAATATTTTGTCTTTATATCATCTGATTATATCAAAAACGTAAAAAATATCAATTTTATTTATATAATTAATTAACATTTTCTGCGTTTTTATGGTATTATTTTATACAGTTTTATTAATTGCGTTAATAATTGTAAGTATTTTAAAAACAGACTAGGATTCAATATGGAAGCGAATAGACAGGAAAAGAATAGCGGCGATGATTTTACGGTTAGCACCATCCGGATAAAAAAAAATGAAATAATCGACCGAATAATTAGCAATATATTGGCATCAAAAATTGAACTTGGAATTACGGTTTTTCCTTATAACCAATTTTTTAAATCCTACTTAATCGAAATTAAGCCGAAATACTTAGTTATCGACAGCCTTATGCCGTTTTACGGAAACAAGATACTTCCTAAAACTGAATATATAAAAATAAACGCCGGATCCGGCAATCACGAAACCGACAAGTATTTCCTTTCAAAATATAAAGACGAAATAATATCCGGCGAAGAGAACAATTTTTTGATTTATAAGCCCGATGAAATAGTTATAGTCGAAAAAAGAAACGTCCTCAGAGTTTCTACAAATAAATATAATGCGGCGTTTATTTTCGGTTCTTACAAAAACAGCGATTTTTTTTATCCGGTATATGATTTATCTTGGAACAGCATATCTTTTAATGCCGAAATAACTATGGAACCCGGGACGATACTAAAGAATGTTATGGTAAAATTTTTAGATAAAGACGTTCATATGGATTTAAAAATTATTCATTCTACGCATATCGACAGTAACGGAAAATTCAGGGCAGGGTGCCGTATCGATAGAATATCCGATAAAGACAGGGACTCGCTTATTAATTTTATTTTAGGGATAGAAAGGCAGAATATTAATTCTAATTTTGAATAACAAATCACTTTTTATTGATAAATTCTATTATTCTTTCTAATTCTTCGCCTGAATAGAATTCTATTTCTATTCTGCCTTTTAGCTCGGTTCCCTTAGTTTTATAATTAATTTTAACTCTCGTCTGAAGTTTTTCCAGCAATTCTTCTTCGTAGCTTTTAATCTGAGAAGCTACGGATAAATCCTTTTTGGGCTTTTGCCTTTTATTCTTTAATTTAAATTCTTTAGCTTTGAGCTCCGTTTCCCTGACGTTTAAATTTTCGCCGGTAATCGTGTTCAACAGCATGCCTGCTTCATCGTCCGACAACCCCACAAGATTTCTTGCGTGAGACGGGGTAATTTTCCCGTAAATAAGCTCTTTTTTAACTTCTTCGGGCAGTGAAAGAAGCCTGAGCATATTGGTAATAGTCGCCCTGTCTTTGCCAACCTTAACCGAAAGCTCTTCATGGGTTAATTTATACTCTTCTATCAGCCTTAAATAGCAGTTTGCTTCTTCTATAACGTTTAAATCCTGTCTCTGTATATTTTCTATAAGGGCAATCTCGAGGGCTAAAACGCCGGCAATGTCTTTAATTATTGCCGGAACTTTTTTAAAAGCGAGCTCTTTGGCTGCTCTGTATCTTCTTTCTCCGGCTATTAAATCGTATCCGCCTTCGTTTTTAGATTTAGAAACTATCAGCGGCTGAATTATCCCATTTTCTTTAATAGAATTTTTTAGCTCGGCAAGCTTATCTTCGTCGAAATATTGCCTCGGCTGGTATATGCCGGTATTTATTTTATCTATGTCTATTTCAAAAACGGAAAACTTGCTGTCGAAATCCGGCTGACTCACGTTCTGGCTAAAATCGGTTAAAAGAGCCCCCAGCCCCCTGCCTAATACGTTTTTTTTAATATGCCTTTCTTTTTCTTCCATATTTGTCCTTTCTACGCCGCCTTAGATAAAAATTCTTTAGTTAATTCAAGGTAATAAACTGCTCCTTTAGAGTTTATATCGTATAAAATTATAGGCTTCCCGAAACTTGAACTTTCGGGAAGTTTAACGTTTCTAGGTATAACGTTTTCGTAAATTTTTTGTCCAAAATATTTTTTAACCTCTCCGACAATTTGGTTTGTAAGGTTCGCCCTTCCATCGAACATAGTAAAAAGAACCCCTTCTATGTGTAAGGTTTTGTTTAATCTTTGATTGACGAGTTTAATCGTCTGCATAAGCCTGGATATGCCCTCTAAGGAATAATATTCGCACTGCATCGGGATTAAAACGCTGTCTGAAGCGGTAAGGGCATTAATAGTCAGCAGTCCTAAAGAAGGCGGCGTATCAATAAAAACATAATCGTAATCGTTTTTAATCTTATCTATTATGTTTTTTTTGAAAAAATATTCCCTTTCCTCTATATTTACAAGTTCTACCTCTATCCCTGCAAGGTCAGGCTTTGCAGGCATTACGTAAAGATTTTTCATCTGAGTCGGATAAACGGCATCAAAAACTTCGGATTCGCCCGTAAGGCATTCGTAAATAGTTGGATTGGATTTTTCGACTGTAATATTTAATCCGCTCGTAGCATTTGCCTGAGGGTCTGCATCTATCAAGAGGACTTTTTTCTCGTATGCGGAAAGGCAAGCCGCAATGTTTACTGCTGTGGTAGTCTTTCCTACCCCGCCTTTCTGGTTGGAAATACAGACGACTTTCGACATAAAATCAACCTATAAGTAATTATTGTATTAAAAATTAATTAAAGAATAATTATAACATTAATTAAATTTATAAATCAAAATTTTTGTTTCACGTGAAACTTTTTATTCAAATATTATGGTTTTATTATTATATTCCAGTATCCTGTCCTCGGTAAAAAGTTTAACGGCTTTTGCAAGCACTAATCTTTCGACAATTTTACCTTTTCTTTTTATTTCGTTTATATCGTCTCCATGGTTTATTCTTATAATATCCTGCTCTATGATAGGTCCGTCGTCTAATTTTTCGTTAACGAAATGCGCCGTAGCTCCTACTAATTTTACGCCTTTTTGATAAGCCTGAACGTAAGGTTTTGCGCCAGGAAACGACGGCAGGAAAGAATGATGTATGTTAATTATTTTTTTACAGAAAGAATTAATAAAATTTTCTGACAAAACTCTCATATATTTTGCTAATATTACAAAATCTATTTCTAAATTTAATCTTTTGAATTCTTTTTTTATAAATTCTTCCTGCCGCGACCGATTATCCCTATAAGGGGCATATATAAACGGTATGCCGTAAGATTCCGCAACGGACAGCAATATATTATGATTAGATACTATGCAGATAACGTCAAAAAATAAATCTCCAGAACTTTTTTGCCATAGTAGTTCATATAAGCAGTGGTCTTCTTTAGAAACGAACACCGCCGCTTTTTTCTTTACCGAGGTATCCGTTAATTTAAATTCTGCATTAAAAGCCGAAGAAAATTCGGATAATTTTTTATTTATATCGCTTAACCTATTAAGATTTTCCGTTTCAAAAACTATACGCATAAAAAAGTGAGGATTGTCTGCCGAATTTGTCGAATACTGATTAGATTCTATTATGTTGGCGTCGTTTAGATCGG
>JAJZYC010000044.1 GCA_021806125.1 bacterium | reverse complement strand
GAAATAAAAATTTAACGTAAATTTAACTTGCCAAAATAAATTACTTAAATTATCATAATTTTATGAAACTTTTATTAAAATATTAAATCTTTTATTAAATTTCGGAGGTTTTATGGGCAGTCTTAACAAGGTATTATTAATCGGCAATCTGGGTAAAGACCCTGAACTCAGATACACGCCTGACGGTCTGGCAATCCTAAAGTTTTCCATTGCGACGTCGGAATATTTTAACGATAAATCAGGCAATAAATCAGAAAAAACGACATGGCATAATATCGTATTGTTCGGAAAAATGGCGCAGAATCTTGCAAACTATTTAAACAAAGGAAAGCAGGTATTCGTGGAAGGCAGGATTAACAACCGTTCTTACGACGACAAAGACGGAAATAAAAAATATATCACAGAAATAGTTGCTACTAATATCGTTCTGCTTGGCGCCAAAGGCGGTGGAGGCGGAACTGAAGCTGCAGATGTTGATTATGGGCAAACTTCAAACGATTACGGCTATGCTGGGCAAAACGCCGGCAGTTCTTACGGCGCCGGTTCCGCAAATACCGGCGGGGCGTCAAACCAGCCGAACGAGGACGACGATATTCCGTTTTGACGCTTACCTTATACCAATATGTAAAGAATTAATATATAGCCCGCTGTGTTTGCAGCGGGTTTTTTATGCGTCAATTTTTAAACGGATTTAATATTTTAAGACTATTTTTAAAGTTTAATATTATAATTATGCCGCATATTTATGCCGTCAAAATTTTAATATTCAATTTGTCGGCTTATAAAATCAAAATGCTTAAAATCCGAAAGATGCCTGGGCATAAATAAATCTGGGCATGCCCGGTATAACTTCCTGAACGGGATTATAGCCTGAAGCGGCGTAAGTATAATCCGACCACCAATTATAACGCCTATTTAGAATATTGGTCATAGAAAGCGACAATTTTACGGTCTTAAGATTTATTCCGTAAAATAACGATATTTTGCTTAAATTGAATTTACGCGACGCATAACCGTTTAAAATGAAATAACCGCCGATTTCATAATTTTGATTTATATCGTAATATATCCCGTTGGTCTGGGCGCTTACGGGAACATACTGCGTTCCCGTATATCTCCCCCATATCTTTAGATGAGTGCCTAAAACTTCGGTAAAACCCCCTAAATCCGCTGAGTCTTTAGGGATATAAGAAATATGCTGCCCTGCCGAGACCGACCCGTAATTTCCGGTAAAACTTGACGTGAATTGTGCGATATTATAAGAGTAATTCGCAAATATGCCGGATATTTTATTAATATTATATTTAGACGACAGTTTAAAACCTTCCCGTCTTGCCTTTCCCGAATTAAAAGATACTGAAACGCCTATAATCGGATTGTAAACGGAATTAAATTTATTTTTATAATCTTTTCTGTAAATATTTGCGCTTAAAAAAAGATTTTTATGCGAATATTTTGCGCCGAGTTCATAATCCGTTATGTTTTGAGGTTTTTCGGCCATTAACGGGTCGTAGCTTTCCGTAACTTCCTCAGTTTCGAAGTTGTTAGAAATATACTTAGACCCTACCAGCGGAACTCCGACCGTTTTGCCCCATGCGGCATAAATCTCGACAACCTTAGCCGGAGAATAGACGGCCAAAATAGACGGCTGCCAGTAGTTATAAAAATTAGAAAGGGTCCCGCCTACCGCGTAATAATAACCCGGTTTATAGTCTGCGACTTTTTTAATTGTTTGGTATTTTAAAGCCGCCTCTATAAAAAATTTTTCAGGAATTATTTTAATTTTATCCTGCGCATATAACGAATAATTAGACATTGCGTCATATTCATCCCATGCATCGTTATACATATCTCCTTCCGGCATATTGTAGCTTCCGTACCAAAACTCGGCCGACCTTGTTGAATAAGACAAAAAATCTCCGCCCAATTTAAGCTCGTTTAAAGGTAATTTCACGATAAACATAGGGGCGTCGCCTATCTCGGCAATATTATCTATAAAATTATGGTAAGCCGTTCCAGACGAAGATGAGCCGAATTCCGCCGCCGGATTATATAAATTTTGCGCGGTCGGTTCTGCCCAATTTACCGAAGAATTAGGCAGACAGTCTCCGTTAAACAAGATAAGCGTGTTCGGTTGAAAATTAGGATTGGCGTAACTGTTTCTAAAATATCTTTTATAGCTGTATAAAACTTTGTTTTCGAAAGTAACATTTTTATTTATATAATTCTTCCATCTTAATGCGGCACGCCATCTGTATTCGTTATTGTAAACATATGCCAGCCCAGTCGGAAAATTAAACTGGTATCCGTAAATATTTTCAAGAGATTTTGAAAATACCTGCGGAACGTAACCCCTGCCTTCATTGCTTCCGTATATAAATGCAATATTGGATTTATTGCCGTTATAATATTTTCTTAAAGCGGCGTAATAGTTTCTATCGCTTTCGGACGTATTTTGAATCCATCCTTTAGAATTACTTTCCAGAGCTTTTATATATAGCATAATGCCGCTTTGCAATATGCCCGTATTCAAATTAAACCCGTATTTTTTCGTATCGAAATCTCCGTATCCTGCAAATACGTCCGCGTAAAATTTTTCTGCGGGCATAACGGATGAAAGTTCAATCCCTTTTTTTATTTTAGCTTTAAATTTTATTTTTTTTAGGCTTTTAGCGGCGTAAACATTTACGGCGTTAAAGGAAAATAATGGCAGGAACAATAAGCATAATTGAATGTAAATTATAAACCGTTTATTCATATTTAAAGATTATAAACTCAATCCCTCTGCGCTGTCAATTTCGGCGTATAACCGAAAAAAATCCGCCGTTATGAGGCGGTTTTAAACAAAAATATATTTGCAAGCAGTGGCGCTATGTTGTAGAATGTAATTGAGGTAATTATTTATGGATTCATTTTTTGCTCCAAACGTTTCATTCGCAGTCGCATTTCTCGCGGGATTGTTTTCTTTCATAAGCCCCTGCGTGTTTCCATTAATACCATCTTATTTATCGTATATATCGGGCTTGTCTATGGACGAACTTATGCAGGACAGCCCTAAAGCTAAATTTGCCGCCGTTAAACATTCTTTGATGTTTATTCTGGGATTTACGGCAATATTTGTTCTGCTGGGCGTATTTTCGACTGCCGTAGGGGATTTGCTTCACTCTATATGGCTGATGAGAATAGCCGGAATATTTATTATAATTATGGGGTTATTTATACTCGGGGCATTTAATAGGTTAAAATTTTTGTCGTTTATGAACATGGACGCCGCCGTTAATATTAAAAATAAACCTTTCGGTTTAATAGGTTCGGCTCTCGTGGGTGTAGTATTCGCGGCGGCTTGGACGCCGTGCATAGGGCCGATACTCGCTTCCATCCTTTTTATCGCATCGACCCTCCGCAATACTGCCGCCGGGGCAGAACTGCTTTTTGTTTACGCAATGGGTCTTGCGGTTCCCTTTTTTATAAGCTCTTTATCTTTAAATTTATTTCTGTCGGCTTTCAAAAGGATAAAACCGTTTATAAAAACTATTTCGGTAATAAGCGGGGTAATTTTAATTGCCGTCGGGATACTGATATTTTTTAATTATCTCTCCGTAATATCTTTATATTTCGGGAATACTTTCCATTACAATATACCTTATAACGGATAACGGTAAAGTTTACAAAAACAGCGGCGGGCATAAATTGTATTTTATGGCCGCCGCAGCTTATATCAAAATAAACTTTTAACCATTAAACATCGTAATACAGCGCAAATTCGTAAGGAACCGGCCTCATACGGACTGGATTGACATCGTTTTCCATTTTGCGCTCAATCCATGTCTGTATCAAGTCTTCGGTAAATACTCCGCCTTCAAGTAAAAATTTATGGTCTTTTTCGAGTTCTTTAAGGGCTTCTTCGAGCGAACCAGGGGCGACCGGAATATTTTTAAGTTCTTTTTTGGATAAAGTAAACAGGTCTTTATCCACTGGATTGCCCGGCTTTATTTTATTTTTAATGCCGTCTAATCCCGCCATAAGCAGCGCCGAGAAAGCTATATATCCGTTGGCGGTGGGATCCGGCGTCCTGTATTCGATTCTCTTTGCCTTCGGCGAAGTGGAATACATCGGAATTCTTACTGCGGCGCTTCTGTTTCTCGATGAATAAACAAAATTTACCGGAGCTTCAAAACCGGGAACTAATCTTTTGTAAGAGTTTGTCGTAGAATTGGTAAAAGCGCATAAAGCCTTTGCGTGTTTTAATATCCCGCCGATATAATAAAGCCCCATTTCCGACAACCCTGCATATTCTTTGCCCGCGAATAGCGGCTGGCCGTTTTTCCATAAGGACTGATGGACGTGCATACCGGAACCGTTATCGCCGAAAAGCGGCTTCGGCATAAAAGTAGCGGTCTTGTCGTATCTTCTTGCAACGTTTTTAATTATATATTTAAACCACATAAAATTATCGCCCATAGCGGTTAAAGAATTAAATCTCATATCTATTTCCGCCTGACCGCCGGTAGCAACCTCGTGGTGGGCGGCTTCGACCCTTATTCCTACATTCTGAAGTTCAAGCGCCATTTCATTTCTTATATCGGTCTGGGTATCTATCGGAGAAACCGGAAAATAACCTTCTTTATGCCTCGGCTTATGACCGAGGTTAGGCATCTCGTCTCTTCCCGTATTCCACGTGCCTTCTTCCGAATCGATATAATAATATCCGCTGTTGGAGGTCTGGTCGTATCTGATATCGTCGAATATAAAAAATTCCGCCTCCGGTCCGAAATATGCCGTGTCGGCGATACCTGTAGATTTTAAATATTTTTCGGCTTTCTGAGCTATATAACGAGGGTCCCTGTCGTAAAATTTTCCCGTAACCGGGTCTTTAATATTACATATCAGTGATAATGTTTTTGCTTCTATAAAATTGTCTATAACCGCCGTAGAAGCATCGGGTATCATAAGCATATCGGATGCATCGATGGCCTGCCAGCCCCTTATGCTTGAACCGTCGAATCCGAAACCGTCTTTAAAAGTATCCTTTGAAATTTCGCTTACAGGCACGGTAAAATGCTGCCATGTTCCTAAAAGATCGCAAAACTTAACATCGACAAACTGTACCTCCTGTTCTTTGATAAATTGCATTACTTCATTTTCCGTCATTTCTCCTCCAAAAAAATTTAAAAATTAAGATTTATTTTATTAATGACAAAGTGTTATTTAAAGAGCTTCGTCCCCTCTTTCGCCCGTTCTTATTCTAATGGCGTCTTCTACCGGCAGGACGAATATCTTTCCGTCCCCGATTCTTCCGGTTTTAGCGCTCGCCGTTATAGTTTCTATTACCGAAGCAAGTCTGTCGTCGGAAACGATAACTTCAATTTTAACTTTAGGTATAAAATCCACGACATATTCCGCACCCCTATAAAGTTCGGTATGTCCTTTCTGCCTGCCGTATCCTTTAACTTCGGTAACGGTAAGTCCCTGAATGCCTATCTTGCTTAGCGATTCTTTCACGTCGTCAAGTTTAAAGGGCTTAAATATCGCCTCGACTTTTTTCATCGTTCCTCCTTCTTAAATTTAAAAGCAATAAATATGCCAATAATTATTTATATAAATCCTATTAAAATTATAAATTATTTATACATTTTGCGTAAAAAATATGCAATAAAAAAAATAATGCCTAAAAACTATGCAGATATTTTAATCCCTGAAATTCGTATAAACAAGCTCTATTTCTAAAGGAACAGCTTTTAAATGAGAAATTATAATCTGAAGTTCGTCCTTTGATTTGGAATTGACTCTTAAATGGTCTTTAAGATTCTCTACTCCGGCTTTAGGTGCTATTTTTTTTATTTCCTGAATTATTTTTTTAGAAGATTCTTTATCGACTCCTTCTTTAATTTCAACTTCTTGGCGCATCATTCCTTTCGATGCTTCTTCCTTTTTTTTAAAATCAAGAAATTTTACCGAAACCCCCCGCTTTATAAGTTTTCCCTTAAGTATATCTATTAAAGCGGTAAGCTTATAATCGTCGTCGCCGAGAAGAGTAAGAATATTATCCTGCCTTTTTATTTCGCTTTTGGTTCCTTTAAAATCATACCTGCCGGTTATTTCTTTGACGGTTTGATTGACAGCGTTATCGACCTCCTGAAGGTCTGCTTTGGATACTATATCGAAAGAAGGCATCGTTAATCCCCGATTTAAAATTGATATTAGTTATCTTTTATTATCGTATAATACGAAGGAAAATGAATATTAAAAACCCTGCCGTTAATACGCCTGTTAAATTTAACGTTTTTATATATAAAATTTATTATCTGCCCCTGATGCGTAATAATCTTAAGCGATTTTATTTTAAGGCTTTTTTCGCCGAAACCTACGTATATTTTTTTTGCCCTCTGCATCGCTATCGGCTTCAATTCAAGAACCATTTCCCCCGAAACGGAATTTTTAGAAATATTTTCCACTCTGAAATACTTGGTCAAACTGCCTATAACTTTTACTACGTTAGGCGGAAAGCCGCCCTTTTCTTTTCCTACGTTTACGACGGTAACTTTTTTGATTCGATTATTTACGATATAAAGCCTGCCGTTTTTTAAAACCTGCCGCTTATGGAAAGGATATTCGTAAACCCATGCCATACCCTTATTTCGTTCGTAATAAAAACGACCTTTAAAAGACATATTCTGAGAATATCCGGGCATAATTTCTTTCTGGTAGAAATAAGCGCTTATAGAATAAACGTTTTTATATTCCGCTTCGATTTTATTAACCGTATTATCGGATATGCCGTAAGATTTAGGCGTAAAATATATGGAAAAAAACAATGATAAAATTATAAGCGATATAAATAATTTTGAAAACCCTGCTTTCATTTTCCTTGTCTCCTTTTTTTTGTTAAAATTCCGTCGTTTTGCATTTTTTCTATTATTCTTGCCGCCCTGTTAAAACCTATCCTAAATCTTCTCTGCACGTATGATATCGAAATATTTTCGCCGTCGTCTTCTGACTGAACCAAATTCAGCACCTCGTTATATATTTCGTCGTCGGGATCGTCCGTAATTATTCTATCAAAATTACCGGTATTGTCAAACTCATTTATTAATAGTTCGTTTTTCTGAGACGGAAAATTCTTTCCTGTTATAAAATCCAGCGCCTTTTTAATCTCTTCTTCCGAAATATAGGACCCGTGAATTCTTGTAAGCCTCCCCTGTCCCGGCGGCATAAAAAGCATATCTCCGTTACCCAGCAGTTCCTCGGCGCCGTTCGAATCCAATATGGTTCTGGAATCGACCTTGGAGGAAACCAAAAAAGATATGCGCGAAGGCATATTCGCCTTAATAACGCCGGTGACGACGTTAACGGAGGGCCTCTGCGTGGCGATTATAAGGTGAATTCCGCAGGCGCGAGCCATTTGGGAAAGCCTTATTATTGAAGTTTCGACGTCTTTCGGACTCGTAAGCATCAGGTCGCTTAACTCGTCTATTATAATTACTAAATAAGGCATGGGTTTCAATCCCTGCTTTTTAAATTTTTCATTGAACTGTTCTATATTTTTAACCCCTTCAGCCTGCATCTTTTTGTACCTGCCTTCCATTTCCAATACTGCCCATTTAAGAGCGATACCTGCTTTTTTGGCATCATATACGACGTCGCTTATAAGATGAGGCAGATTTTCAAAAGGCGTCAATTCTAATCTTTTAGGGTCTATCATCAAAAAATTAAGCTCTTCGTAGCTTGCCTTAAAAAGAAGGCTTATTACTAAAGTGTTTATAAAAACGCTTTTTCCCGCTCCGGTAGCCCCAGCGATTAATAAATGCGGCGCCTTTGCTATGTCGAACAGGACGCTGCCTCCCGTAATATTTTTTCCGAGAATTATCGTAAGCAAAGATTTTGAATCTACAAAATCTTTTGAATTTAAAATTTCCGAAAAGAAAACAGTTTCTCTTTTGTTATTAGGGACTTCGATGCCTACCGCGGACTTGCCTTCTATAACTCCCGTTATCCTGACGGGTTTTGATTTTAACGCCATAGTAAGGTCTTCCGAGAGCGACAGAATTCTTCCGACTTTAACTCCGCTTGCAGGTTCGAACTCATACATAGTTATAATGGGACCAGGATTTATACCCGTAACTTTTCCTTTAACTCCAAAATCCGTAAGTTTTTTTTCTATTAACGTAGCGTTTCCTAAAAGAGATAACTTATCGGTTTTCTGAACATCCTTTGCCGCCGTTTCGCTGTTTATTAATGAAATAGGGGGTATTTTTGAATCCCTGTCGTCTATAAAATCAAACGTGCCGTCTTTTTCCGGGATTGGTTCTTCGCATATAACTTCGATTTCCTCTTTTTTTTCTAAATCGCTTATAAGCTCTTCTCTCGCCCCCCCAAATAACTCTTTATTTAAAACGAAGCTTTTTTTCCTTTTTTTAAGCCCTTTCCTTTTTTCGAACATTAATTTTAAAGAAGAAAGAAACTCCGCCGCCTTAACAAACGGAAATCGAAAATTTAAAAGTTTAATTTTTTTTATATCTATTCTAGACAGATTATAAATATAATTAAAATATTCAGACGCACGTTCGCGATTGATTTTCTTAAAAAAAATATAAAACGAAGACAAAAAAAACAAAAGGGTTATTATTATTGTTCCGGCTTCTCCGAAAAATTTAAAAAGGGCGCCGTAAATTCCTCTGCCTATTAATCCTCCGCCGGATATAATAAAGCCGTGATATGAAATTTTCGGGAACAGGCGGTACAAAAAAATCGACAAAGCAAGAAGGGCGATTAAAATTCCGGCATAAAATCTTTTAATTAATGGTTTGTTTAATATCATGACGATGCCGGCTAATAATATAAAAAGTATTATTAGAAACGAAACCAGCCCGAATACTGTCAATAAATAGTTAGATAAAATGCCGCCGAAGTATCCGCCGAGGTTTGTTTTATGAACCGTCGAAATAGAATACGAATTAAAGGTCTGCTGAAGTATATCGTATGAATAAAGGGATAATAGGGCATATATGGAAAAAAATATAATTAATACTCCCCATATTGTCCTTTTATGGCTTGGCATAATTTAAATTAAATGAACTCTTCCGTTGCGAAATAAGACTTCAAGGCGTCAGGAATTTTTATATAACCGTCTTCCTTCTGATAATTTTCGATTATCGCAATCATAACCCTTGGAAGAGCAAGCCCAGAGCCGTTTAACGTAGCGGCAAATTCTGCTTTTGAATTTTTATCCCTTTTAAATTTAATATTTGCTCTTCTTGCCTGAAAAGAACCGAAATTAGAACATGAACTGACCTCAAGCCATTCATTAATTCCGGGGGCGTAAACCTCGATGTCGAATTTTTCGCTTGCCGTAAAACTTAAATCGCCTGTACATATCCTGACGAGCCTGTGTGGTATATCGAGCCTGTTTAATATATCCTGCGCATCGGCTATAAGACTAAATAATTCTTCTTTTGCGGTTTCGGGCGTAGTAATTTTTACGAGTTCTACCTTATCGAATTGATGCCCCCTTTTTATACCCTTCGTGTCTTTGCCGGCGGACAGCCGTTCTTTCCTGAAGCAGGCCGTATAGGCGACATGCTTTACGGGAAGCCTGTCTATTGCGAACACTTCGTCTCTGTACATATTCGTAACCGGAACCTCGGCGGTCGGAACGAACCACATTGCGGAATCGTCGTCTTTATATAAATTATCCGAAAATTTAGGAAGCTGTCCCGTTCCTACTAAACATTCCCCGTTTACCATAAAAGGCGGGTATATCTCTTCATAATCGTGATAAGTTATATGGACGTCCAGCATAAAATTAATAAGCGCCCTCTGAAGTTTTGCGAGTCCCTTTTTTAAAATATAAAACCGCG
>JAJZYC010000043.1 GCA_021806125.1 bacterium | reverse complement strand
CCCTTAAAGACATTCCGTCCAGTTTATCCTTAAGTTCCGGCAGTACTTCGCAAAGGGCTTTTGCCGCGCCAGTCGTAGTCGGAATAATAGACAAAGAAGCGGCTCTAGCCCTTCTTAAATCTTTATGCGGCAAATCCAATATCCTCTGGTCGTTAGTGTAAGAATGGGCGGTAGTCATGTTGCCTTTTTCTATCGTAAAATTTTCATGCAATACTTTAGCCACGGGAGCAAGGCAGTTTGTTGTGCATGAAGCCATAGACACGATAAAGTGTTTATTTTTATCGTAAATTTTATCGTTGACTCCGAGCACTATCGTAGCGTCGGGGTCGTGGGCAGGAGCAGAAATCAAAACTTTTTTGGCTCCGGCGTGCAGATGCTTTTCCGCATCGCCTCTTTTGGTAAAAAGTCCGGTAGATTCGATAACTAAATCGACGCCGAGATGTTTCCACAAAAGTTCCGCCGGGTCTTTTATCGCCGTAATCAAAGTTTCCCTGTTATCCGCAATTATATGGTCTATATCGTATCCAACGTAAAAACCTGCTTTGCCGTGAACGGAATCGTATTTAAGCAGATGGGCAAGCACCTGCGGGTTGGTAATATCGTTAATGGCGACTATTTCAACCCGTTCTCCTTTGGCAATCATGCCCTGGAATATTCTAAAAACGTTTCTGCCTATCCTTCCGAACCCGTTTATCGCAACCCTTAAATTTGCCATAAAACTCTCCTGCCCTTTATTTGATTATTGAACTTTACAATTAAACCGTATTTCGGTATGACCCGTGTTCTCTATTTATTTTATTGCTTTAACGCCCGTTGCCGTTATGGTCTCTGCCTTTATGGTTAGGTCCTCTGTGTCGCGCCTGCTGTGCGGGACCTCTTGGACCCTGACCTCTGAAAGCGGGACCTTGCTGCTGCATAGGACCTCTTGGACCCTGACCTCTGAAAGCGGGACCTTGCTGCTGCATAGGACCTCTTGGACCCTGACCTCTGAAAGCGGGACCTTGCTGCTGCATAGGACCTCTGAAAGCGGGACCCTGCTGCTGCATAGGACCTCTTGGCCGCATCTGCCTTTGTCCTCTAAAAGCTGGACCTCCTTGTTCGAAAGGCCTCCTCATCCTCCAGTTCTGATAAGGATGATTATTATAATAATTATTTACATGGGAGCGCCACGTTCCGTAATTTCCTAAAAACATATTATGTCTTCTCCACCAGCCTGGATGATTTTCCCTGTACCAAGGACCTATATTGCCTCTCCACCAGGAAAAATACCCCGGGTAAGCCACGACTGGCGGAGGCGGACCAAAAGCCAATATTCCAGGCAGATAAATCCCCGCGGTTACCGGATACCATGGACCGGCATATACGTTGGCATAAACCCATCCGCCGTTCAACCATCTGTAATAATAACCGTTATATCCGTAAATGTAGCCGCCGTAAATAGGAGCTTCATAGACATTTACGCCGTTGCCGAAAGAGAAAGCAAAATTAGGAGTTGCAACGCCTACGCCGTAATATCCCTCGGAATATGCAGGAGAAGAATAATACGCCGTTAATCCGCTTAAAAATAAAATAAATATTCCGGCGAGAGGAACGAAAAATAGTAAACTTTTTTTAATTTTCACGTTTTTCATAATTTTCACCCCGTAGGTTTTAAATTAAAACGACCTATAATAGTATAAATAGACCGCATAACAATAAATTATTATATACGACAACCGCATATAATTACAATATATATTTATATAAATTATTATACCTCAATATATCAAAATATTTTTAATATTTTAACAAATAGGCAAAAATTGTGATAAAATTATAAAAAGGTTAATCCAATTTATATTCGGAGGCTTATATGTTTAGCTATAAAGGACTTGAGATAACAAGATTCTGCCACGACAGTTTTTTGGTAAAAGGCGGCGGCATAAATATATACTTCGACCCTTTTAAATTGCACGGGGACGAACCGAAGGCCGATTATATATTTATATCGCACGAACACTTCGACCATTTTTCCCCCGACGATATTCATAAGATTATTAAAGATTCTACGGTTTTATTTATGAACGAAATGACCGGCGACGAAATCGACGGATTATACGATAATAAAATCGTTATTATACGCCCGGGAGACTCAATCGATTTTAAAGATTTGCATATTAAAGGCGTTCCCGCTTATAACATTAATAAATTCAGGGAGCCCGGGAAGGTCTATCATCCGAAAGAAGATAAAAAACTCGGCTTTATAGTCACTTTTAAAGGCGTCAAAATATATCACACGGGGGATACCGACCATATACCCGAAATGGATAGCCTTGAAAACGAAAAAATAGATTTGCTCTTCATTCCCGTAAGCGGCACATACGTTATGACCCCAGCCGAAGCAATCGAAGCCGCTTCGAAAATTAAGGCCGACACGTCAATTCCTATGCATTATGGAACCATAGTCGGAGAAAAAAAACAGGCTGAAGAGTTCATGGAAGGCATTCGTAAAAAAGGACTAAAATGCGAAATTGTTTGAAAATATAAAATAATAAACGGGATGGAAAAAACTCAATATACTCCAATAATAATCGAAAGTCTGATCTTCGGCAAAAATTCCGATTACCCTCTCTATATAAAATCCGGTGAAAACTATATCTTATACAGGTCAAAAGCCCTTATTTTTTCCCAGAGCGATGCTTTAAGGCTTAAGAACAACGGCGTCGATAATCTTTATATCGAGACGAAAGACAAAGATAAATACGACAACGATATCCTCGAACACATCGAAACTATTATAAAATCGCCCGATACCAATTTTGAAGAAAAAGCCGTAAAAATTTATATATATTCCAAGGTTTACGCCGAATATGTTATAACTACCGGAAATCTTAGGGATAATCAGGAAAACGTTAAAAAATCTATTGAAACTACCATAGAATATTTATTGATGAGCGAATTCGGCTTTATGAATCTTTTAAATCTTTCGGGTTACGATTACAACGAGGTCGGACACGGAATGAACGTCAGCATATATTCGATGGCTTTAGCAAACAGGCTCGGTTTTTCAAACAAAATATCCCTTTATGAAGTAGGTCTCGCCGGACTGACCCACGATATAGGAAAGTTAAAAATCCCGAAGGAGCTTTTATCGAAAAAAGGCTTGTCAGAAAGCGAAGTTAATGAAATTCGGAAGCATCCGATATATTCAAAAGAAATTTTAACGGCTAACGGCATAGATAACCGCAACGTAATCAACGGAGTATTAGAGCATCATGAAGCCTCTAACGGTTCTGGCTATCCTTTCGGCAAAATGGAAGAAGATATTTCGGCATACGGAAAGATTTTAATTATTGCCAATAGATTCGATTCGCTTACGAGAAACAGGCCTTACAGAATTAAACTAAGCGTATCCGACGCATTAAACCTGATGGAGCAAAACTCGGAACTTTACAATACGGCTTTTTTGAGAGAATTTATCCTGCTGATGTATAAAAAGGCTGTTTCATAGGTGGTGCCGAAGGCCGGAATCGAACCGGCACGGATTTTGTCCGCCACCCCCTTAAGATGGTGTGTCTACCAGTTCCACCACTTCGGCATCATATAAATAAAATCCGGTGTTTATAAAAAAATTCGCTGCTTAAGTTTATTTAGCGGCGTTTTTAGAAACCGCTTTAGCCTGTTTCGGCGCAGGTGGAGGCAAAGAAGATTTTGCGGCCGCCGGCGCAGTCTTGGAAATATAGCTTTTAATCGATATGGGGTTTTGCTTTTTCGCCGAAATATACGATATAAAAAAAGCCGAACCCATAAAAATTATAGCTATAACGGCCGTAGCTTTAGTTAAAAAATTACCGGCTCCGGACGCTCCGAAAATCGTCTGCGAACTTCCGCCGAAAACGGCGCCCATCTCCTGCCCTTTGCCCTGCTGCATAAGAATCACGATAACCAGAAACACGGCCGACACTATTAATAAAATCGTTAAAAACGTCATCATAATAAATTTATGATAATAAAATACAATAAAAAAGTCAACCTATAACTTTATGAACTTTTAAAAAAATCTTTTTTGTTATAAAATTTATTGAATATGAAAAATCAAGTCCTAATATATTTTTTTTACGGCGAAGACGCGTTTAGGATAAATAAAGAAATAGAGAAAATAAAATCCGCGGTTTTAAAAAAAGAGCAGTTCGATTTTAATTTCGACAGGCTGATATCTCCGTCATTATCCGAATTTTTAAATATAGCGGGAAGCTATCCGGTATTCTCCGAAAAACGAATCGTCCAGGTGGAAGATTTCGACGATTCGTTCCTTAACGACGAAAATATGCTGGAATATATAAAATCTCCTTCTCCGGATACGGTCGTAATATTTTATTATAAAAATTCTAAAATCAAAGAGAATACAAAATTTTTTAAGGAATCTAAAAATAAAGATTATATAAAGCTCTATAAGATAAGACTTTTATACGACAGCGAACTGCCTCCGTATATTAAAAACCTGTCCAAAGAAAAAGGCATGGCGCTTTCCGACGAAGCCGCATATTATATAATGCGCTATACTGGAAATAATATTTTAAATATAGATTCCGAACTTAATAAATTAGCTTCCGGTATTGCTAAAACCGATAAAGATAAAGAAATACCTTTAAACAAAATCAAATCCGTCATTACCCTTTCAAAAAAATTTAATATATTCGATTTAACGGACAAAATTTTAGACCGGGATTTAAAAGCGGCGTTTTCGATATTTAATATTATTTACGGCGACGGGGAAGAACCTATAAAAATTATATCGATACTCTACAGCGAGATAAGAAAACTGCACAAGGCAAAGATGCAGGAACAGTCCGGCATGGATTTTGAAACTATTTTAAGCGTAAACTCCGTCCTGCCTTTCCTGAAAAATAAATTTATAAAAAATCTGTCGAACTTTAATATCCGGGAGCTAAAAAAGACCGTCGAACTTTTGGAAGACGCCGACTTAAAACTTAAGACGACGTCGTATCCGCCTGATTTGATTTTCGAGGAATTTATTTTTAAGCTTAGCCGTTTATAGTATTCTTGAGTTTTGCAAGCGCAGAAACTTTTCTCGACGCGTTATTCCCGTGTATTATTTTTTTTGCGGCTAACTGCATAATATAAGATACGTTTGCGTTAAAAAGCGAAACGACCTTTTCCTTATCGTTTTCGGCAACGGCGGCTTTAAGTTTTTTAATTCCCGTCTTCATTTTAGATAAACTGCCGGTATTCCGCTCAGTTCTTTTTTTAGTCTGCCTTGCTCTTTTTTCCGCAGATTTATGATTTGCCATAAATAGCTTGCTCCTTTGTTTGAATATTTAATATTTATTTAATTTAAACAGATAGATTTTAAAGTTTATCAAATTTTAAAAAACAAATCAATCAAAATTTTCGCTGTAAACTAAATTTCTCCCGAGCTCTTTTGCCTTATAAAGCGCCGAATCGACACGATTGACAATGCCGCGTTCGTCGTCGTTGTCCGTTAACGACGCCACGCCGAGGCTGATAGTAACGCCTCTTCCTATTTTAAAATCATGCCCCTGAACCTTTAATCTCAATCTTTCGGCAAGTTCTTTTGCCGTTTTGAGGGGCGTTTCGGGAGCTATAACAATAAATTCTTCTCCGCCGTATCTTGCAAAAAAATCCGTATTCCTCAGGTCTTCTTTGGCGGCGGCGGCAAGTTCTTTAAGTATTAAATCTCCCGTAGAGTGGCCGAAAGTATCGTTTATGTTTTTGAACCTGTCTATATCGAACATTATAAGGGATAACGGCCTGCTATATCTTTTGGCTAAGTTGAGAAGTTCCGTCAGCTTGGCGTCCATAGCCCTCCTGTTATAAATCTGGGTCAGGGTGTCTATCTCGGAAAGCTCTTTATATATGTCTTTTTCTACGAGTATATTCTGCTCCCTGAATATCTGGCCCGTTACGTCGGTAAAAATAGCGAGGCCGGTTTCCTTTCCGCCATAAGCAACTGCCGTCCTGAATAAATCGATATACCTGACATTGTCAGTTTTATCTGTATATTTATAAATAAACCTGGATGAAAATTCGCTGTTATGGTGCACATTGAATAATGAAACATTTGAGGAATAAAGCTGATTTTCTTCTATATCGAAAAAATTGGTTACGCTTTTATTTAGAAACTCTTCTTTTGTCAATCCGAATAAATTAAGAAGCGCCGAATTCACGTATAAAAATTTATCTTTTCCGTATAAGGCTATGCCCGAATAAATATTTTCGATTAATATCTTAAAAAGGTTCCTTTCCTGTTCGATAGAATTCCTTAAATTAACCATTTCGGTAATGTCGATAAAGCTTGCTATTCTTACAACTTCGCCTTTATATTTAATCGAACTGCCATAAATATATGCCCATAATTCTTCGCCCGATTTTTTAATCGCTTTAAACGTTACGTAATGTTTATAACTTATACCGTCAAGTCCTTCCTTAATAGCTCTTTTTGCTTCATCTTGATATTCCTCCGCCAGTATTTCCCAGAAGAACATATTTTTCAGTTCATCCGAAGTATAACCGAGCATATTTTGAAGTGCGGGATTGACGTAAATAAATTTCTCTCTGTGCATATCTAATCCTACCGGCATATTATCCGCCATAATCCTGAAAAGCTCTTCCGACTCTTTAAGCCTCTCTTCAACGGCTTTTTTTTCAGTGACGTCGTTTATAATGACCTGAATATAAGTCTTGCCGTCATAGACAAATCCGGAGATATTAGCTTCTACGTCCCTTAATCTTCCGTTTTTAAGCCTGTGTTTGAAAACCGCAAAATTATAACCTTCTTTTAAGGCTTTAGCCCTGAAATCTATAGTTTCTTCAATCGATATAAACGGATTTATAACGGCAATAGTCATATGCGCAAATTCTTCTTTGGAATAGCCGTAAAAATCTACGGCTTTTTTATTTGCGTCTATAATAAGACCGGATTCTACGTTAACGATTAACGACGGAACGGGAAGGTCGTCGAAAAACGTCTTAAGCCTTTTTTTGGATAATTCTACGTCTTCTTTGGCTTTTTTAACTATATTTATTTCCGAAATAAACTCGGAAATATTAACGTGGGATTCCAAAAATAAGGAGCCGTCCCCGCCGTCCCTGTATGCTTCTACTTTATAGAACTGTCCTTTGTGGTTATGATTGACGGCGGCGCGATTTTTATCTCTGTTATTAATAAGTTCCCTTAACGGGCAGTTTTCTCCAAGTTCGAAGCAGGGTTTGTCGTAGCCGTGAGATATTTTATAGCACTTGCCGACTGTGCCTTCCGCGTTAAGAAGGTCTGCGTCCGATTTATTAACGCGGTTAATATTGTTCTTATATACTTCTTCCGCGGTTTTATTTAGAAATATTACGTCGTATTTATCGTTTATAGCCAGTATAGGACATAGCAGTTTATTAAATGCGGAATAAGCTCCGCGCGCCTCTTTATTATTCATATATCTAATATTATACCATCAGTTATGCCTTCGTATTTTATAAGATTATAATAAATATTATATTTTTTTGGCAATTGCAATTTTATCTGTTTTATGGTAAAAATAAACCTTATGGCAGATTCTATTAAATACAAAACCGCCGTTTATCCGGGTTCGTTCGACCCCGTAACTTACGGTCATTTAGACGTTCTAAAAAGAAGCCTCAACGTGTTCGACAAGGTTATAGTAGCCGTAGCGTGCAATAAAAAAAAGCCCTATCTTTTCCCGCAGTCGATGCGCATAGAACTGATAAACAGAATTATAAAAAACGACAAGGAAATAGACGCGGAGAGAGTGGCAGTGATAGGCTTAAAAGGGCTTTTAGTAAAATACGTCGAAAGCATAGGGGCAAAAGTTATAATAAGAGGCTTAAGGGCGGTTTCCGACTTCGAGTACGAACTTCAGCTTGCAACAACAAACAGGACGCTCAATTCAGACATAGAAACTATATTTATGATGACAGCCGAAAAGTATTCTTTTTTAAGTTCCACTATAGTCAAGGAAATTTCCAGACTTGGAGGAGACGTTTCAAGCATGGTTCCTCCGGCGATAGCCGAAGAGCTTTCTAAAATTTACGCGAAAGGAGAAAACGATGAAACTCTCATGTAGAGCTTCTTTAATCAAGCCGTCGGCTACTCTTGCGATTACGGCAAAAGCAAAAAAACTAAAAAGCGAAGGAAAAAACGTCGTAAGTTTCGGAGCGGGCGAACCGGATTTCGACACGCCCGATTATATAAAAAATGCCGTAAAAGATGCCCTTGACAAAGGGCAGACCAAATATACGCCAGTTTCGGGCATAGACGAACTGAAAACCGCTATTGCCGAAAAATTTTCGGCAGATTACGGCGTAAAATATGAAAACTCGGAAATAATAGTATCCTGCGGCGGAAAACATTCCTTGTACAATCTTTTTTCGGCTATGCTGAACGACGGAGACGAAATTATAGTTCCTTCTCCTTACTGGGTTTCATACACCGAAATTATAAAACTTTCCGGCGGAGTTCCGGTAACGGCTGATACGTCTAAAAACAATTTTAAATTCAACCTTAAACTGCTTGAAAAAAATTTAACCGGCAAAACAAGGGGCGTTATAATAAACAGTCCGTCAAATCCTACCGGCGTCCTGATGGATGAAAAAGATATAATAGAAATAGCAAATTTTGCAAAAAAACGCAGGTTATATATTATAACCGACGATATATACGAAAAGATAATATTCGACGGCAAAAAATTTTTTAACGCTTTAATGGCAGATAAATCTATGAAAGAATATACTATCGCCGTCAACGCCGTTTCCAAAACTTATTCTATGACCGGCTTCAGGATAGGCTATACGGCGGGTCCCGGGGATTTAATCGCGGCTATGAACAACATCCAGTCCCAGAGCACTTCTAATCCTGCTACTTTTGCACAGTACGGCGCGCTTGCGGCGTTAAAGGGCGGATACGAATTCAGCAATATGATGCGGGACGAATTTCAGAAAAGAAGGGATTATATGCTCGATTTTTTCGATAAAAACATTAAAAGCATGGTTCCGGTAAAACCCGACGGGGCTTTTTATCTTTTCGTCGATATTTCAAAAGTATTCGGAAAATTAAAAAACTCAAACGGCGATATAATCAATTCTTCTGCCGAATTTTGCGGTTATCTTTTAGATAAATATCTCGTCGCCGCCGTTCCGGGCGTTGAATTCGGCAACGATAATTTTATAAGATTATCTTTTGCTACCGGATTAGATGTTATAAAAGAAGGTTTAAACAGAATAAAAGAATCCGTAGATTTACTATGAAATTTCGCTATGAAGCTTTATAAACATATACTGAATTTTTTGACGAACAGGAAAGGTAAAGGCGGATTGTTTGAATTTTTTATTAAACTGCCCCTTATTCTGTTATCTTTTGCCGTTATCGGTTTTTCTAAAATAAAAAGAGGGATAAGCGGCGCAAAAGCAAAAGACCCCGGCATATTTACGCTCAGTTTCGGGAATATAAATTTTGGCGGGTCGGGAAAAACCCCTTTTGCCTATAGTTTAGCCCAATACTTATACGAAAAAGAATTAAAACCCTGCATTATAACCCGCGGATATAAAGGGCGCTTAAAAAAAAAGTCTATGTAGCCGGCTGGGAGTATGAGATTCCTGCCTTTAGAGAAAAGTTACCCGACGAAGCGGTTCTTTTAATCGAAAAATTCTGGTCGGAAAAAATAAATATTCCCGTAATAGTATCTAAAAACAGGTTTTCTGCGGCAAAAATCTGCCTGAATAACGACGAAATATATTATAATCTTGCCGAAACCGGCGCGGATATGTTTCATGGCAACGAAGAAGAAATTAATGCCGCATCCGTTCAGGCAACGGACGATATAGAAATTTCCGGTAAATGTGCATATAAAGACGTTCATGACGAATTCGACCGGAGTAAAAAAATAGCAATTCTGGACGATGGTTTTACGGCGTTAAACGTCAAAAAAAATATAAATATACTCCTCATCGACGCAAATATCGATATTTTTATACAAAACGTCATTCCCGCCGGAATTTTAAGGGAACCCCTGAGCGTCTTAAAATATGCCGATATTATCGTTATCAACAAATGCAAGCCCGAACTTTTAGCAAATCCTTCCGAATTTAAGAACGACGCCGAAATAAAAATAAAAAAATACAACAAAAATTGCCCTGTATTTTATTCGTATTATAAGCCGGATAAACTTGTATCCAGAAATAACGCAATCCCCTGTGCGGATTTAAAAGGTAAAAAAGCCGCAGCCGTCTGCGCAATAGGCAATCCCGGCTATTTTTA
>JAJZYC010000042.1 GCA_021806125.1 bacterium | reverse complement strand
CAAGTCCAGAACCGACCGATACGTCGAATTCTTTTATTCCCGTTGCTATTCTATCGAGAGGACCGTAATTTTGAGCGTCAAGCGTCGTTACAGGCGGGGCTGACGGGAGTTTCTTCCCGAATTTTACGATTTTAAGAGATTCCGTTTCCGCCGCAATCTCTTCCATAGTATTGTAGCTGTGGCATTCGGGGCATCTTCCGACCCATTTTAAAGAAGCTGCGCCGCAATTTATACATTTATACATTTATATTTTCGGTTTTGGCTATAAAATCGAGTATAAGCCTGTTTTCTTCGTCAAACGCCGTTTCGAGAAACAGAGAAACTTCCTTTTCGCTGTTTCTCGTATCTATCGTAACGCCTTTATTTTTAACGACTATGACGTTAGCGTCGAATCTTGTTCTTGAACTTTTAATATATTCTTCGTCCGCCGCAAAAACCGCCCTTACGTTTTTAAATTTATTAAGCAGAACGGTAATCGCTCCGCAGTCTCCGGCTAATAAAGCGATGCCGAATTCCAGCCTGCGTTCCTCGAGCGCCCTGCCTAATTTTAAAGCCATTTTAAATATGTCTTTCGGCTGGTCTATTCTAGAGGGACCTATATCGTATAGGCTTGTCCACTTAGTATCTAAGTATATCCCCACTTTTTCCTTAAAGAAAAAACTTTCCCTGTCGGAAAATATTCCGACTTTCAACGCTTTTTTTTCGGTTTTGAGAGAAGTATTTACCCAGTCTTTAAGCTGCATAGTTATCCCGCATATAAATATTTTACAATATCGGCATCGATAAGACAAGTTATTTGGAACATGCGCCGTTACTTATAATACTCGTCGAACGACGGCCACAGGCGTTTTATATTTTCTTCTATGCCCGAGGCGTCTTTCATCAAAGGATATAATTCGGACCTTTTTTTAGCGGCATTAAAGAGAGGCTTTTTAAAAACAGACTTCAGCTCTTCCTTATAGTCTTCGAATAAATTATGCGACGCTTCAATGCTTTCCGCGGCATAATCTCCCGCCATTCCTCCCGATATTACCGCGCTTAAAATACCGGCGCCGGTAACTGGATGCGTCAAGCCCGCCGCATCGCCGCATAAAGCGATATTGCCGTCTATTATTTCGTTTAAACCGGAAACGGGAACAAGCCCAGAAGTTTTTTCTATTATTTCCGAGCCGATAAGGCCCGCGTTTCTAATTTCGCTAAGAAATTTATCGAAAGATAAAGACAGCGGCATATCCGATGCCGGTTTTTCTATGCCTATGCCGACGTTTGCAAATTCGCCTTTCGGAAAAACCCAGCCGTAGCCGTAAGGAATATATGCCCTGAAATAACATATTACGGAATCGAGTTTTTTCAAAAGGTCTGCTTTTATCTGAACCGCATAAATATAAGCGCTGTTTTTGGGACTAACGAACCCGTTTTTAGGACCGGTTGCGGCGATTAAATAATCGTAATAAATTTCGTACAGTATTTTTTCTTTTGCGTTTAAAACTTCTATGCTGTTTTTTTGCCTGTTAATTTTATATACCCTTGCGGAAGTCAGCAACTTTGAACCGGCTTTAACGGCTTCGCCCGCCAGATGCCAGTCGAAGACGGCTCTGTTCAGCACGTATCCTTTTCCGTCGAATCTGTAAATATTTTTACCGGCATCTATATCCATAAACTTAATTTTTTGGTTTACGGCGGAGGGGATATTGCTTAAATCTACATAGGAATTAATATTTAATCCGACAAATTCCGCGCATTGAACAGGAATTCCGACGGTTTCTCTTTTATCGATTAAAATATTGGGTATTCCTTTTTTGGACAGAGCTATCGCCGCCGACGAACCTGCGGGACCGGCTCCTATAATGGCTACCTTGGTTTTCATAGAATATAAGGATATATAGCGGGAATTAATTTATTTTGCGCCGAATATCCGGTATATCAATATTCTGTTGTTGTTAGTATCGGCAACCGCAAGATATTCCCCGTTTAAAGAAATAGATATATTGGATTCGTGATTAAAATTATCCCTGCCAGTCCCCGGAGTGCCGAAATTATAAGTTTTTATAACATTGTAGCCGTTATCTAATTTAAATACCGTTAAAAGGCTTCTGCCGTAATTTGCCACGTAAAGATAACCGCTTTTATAGACTATGCCCACCGGATGATACAGCTGATAACCCGCCTGTCCCGGAGTACCGATAGACCCTATATAATCGAACTGCCTGTTATAAACCAATATTTTAGAGAGCTTGTAATCCGATATATATATATATTTTTTAGAAAAAGCTATGCTGACCGGCTTTTTGAAGATAACCGGCGAAACCGCCTGCGAGGTAGCGGAGGTTTGGCTGCCTGCGGCACTGCCGCTGCCGCCCGCAACTTTCCCGCCGGAGTTACTGCCGCCAGCGCCGTTATTAGAACTTTTACCGGCATTTCCGGCCGAATTATGAGGGGAACCCCCATTAGCGGGGTTTTCGGGAGCGGCGTTAGCCGCCGCGGAGCCTCCCTGAACGGATGAACTGCCTTTTCTTTCGTAAAATTGACCGTTTTTTAAGTATATCATTATGTCGTCGGAACCGGAATTAGCCGCATAAATTTTATCGTAGGCAAAACCTACGAATGTGGGCTGGAGCAACATTCTCCTAGGATTCTTAGAAATTCCGAATTCGGAAACAAAATTTCCGTCTGGTTTAAAAACCTGTATTCTGGAGTTGCCGGAATCCACGATATAAATTCTTTCGGGGTTTCCGTAAGCGGCTGCAAACAGCGGAACCATAAACTCTCCGGTAGCTTTTCCCTCTATGCCCCACTGCCTTATGTAACCGCCTTTAATATTGAATTTTACTATTCTGGAGTTACCGGAATCCACTACATAAATGTTGTTTCTCCTGCCGAACGCAACGCCGGCCGGACCTTTAAGATTGTCGGCCGAACCTACGATTCTTATTAATTTTAAAGAGAACGGAGGCTTTTTAAAATAAAGGCCGAATCTTTTCTGAAACAGAAGAACGGCAAGTACTATTATAATAATTATGCTTAATAAAAAAAACGCCCGGTTCAGTTTTTCTTTTTTAATAGGCAAGGCCATATTTTACGCCCTCCGATGTTTTATAGATGTTATTATATAATTGGAATAAGCGGATTTTATACCGTAATAGCCTGCGCTTTTTATGCAAAAAATATAATAGCCGTTTTTTAAATTCTTAATATTTACATTATAAAAAAATTTACCATATTGCAAGCTAAATCTTTTTTTAAATTCCAAGTTTTGAAAAACAAAGGGCGTCGAAGAATTGCAGGAATATTTTATAGATTTTTTGTCCTTAAAATATTTCTTGTAAATTAGAAATCCTTTAATTTTATTTACGTTTCCGTTATATTTATAAACGATGCGCAAAGAAGTTTTCAGTTTTCCGGCGGATAAGATAACGGGCGGCGGCGGCGGGACGGCCTTGGGCGGCTGAGGATAACCTGTTTTTGCGCATCCCGATAAAGAAATAAGCGCCGCAAAAAGAATCAGCGCCGATAAAGCCGAAAAAATATAACTACCAGGCTTATTTAAGCGCCGAGAGGGATTTTTTATTACTTTTGATTTCTTTTTCATATTCTTCCAATACCTTTTTAATTTCTTTAAAAGCGGTTCCTCCGGGTGTTTTTTTTGAATTTACGGAAGCTTCGGGATTAAAAATACCGAATATATCGCCCCCTATAAGACCGGTTATTTTTTTATATTCCTTTAAAGACATGGTTGAAAGGGTTTTGCCCGCATTTTCGGCATAGCTGACGATTCTGCCTGAGATTTCATGGGATTTCCTGAAAGGCACTCCTTTTTTTACCAGGTAGGTAGCTACGTCTGTGGCGTAAATGGAGTCGTCTTTAAGTCCGGCCGCCATATTTTCTTTATTAAATTTTACCGTACTTATTATCTCTTTAAATATCAGTAAAGAGCTATAAACAGTATCCGCGCTTTCCATAACCGGCTTTTTATCTTCCTGCATATCCCTGTTGTATGCGAGAGGCAGGGACTTCATCATTATAAAAAGGGATAGAAGATTTGAGATAACGCCTCCGGTCTTCCCTCTTATGAGCTCCAGGACGTCGGGATTCTTCTTCTGCGGCATAATGCTCGAACCGGTGGTAAATTCGTCTTTTAACTTTATGAATCCGAATTCAAAACTGTTCCATATTATAAGCTCTTCGCAAAATCTGGAAAGATGCAGAGCCGCCATGGAAAGCGCAAAGTTAAATTCCAGCGCGAAATCTCTATCGGAAACGCCGTCCATACTGTTGCGCGAAATGCTTCCGAACCCTAAAGCGTCCGCCTCTAAGCGCCTGTCTATATCGAAATCGACTCCGGCAAGGGCTCCGCTCCCTAGAGTTAAAACGTCCGCGGTTTTGTATGCATTCATTAGTTTTTCGAAATCCCGCGTAAACATCTCGTAATAAGCTAAAATATGATGGGCGAGGGATACCGGCTGGGCATGCTGAAAATGGGTATATCCGGGGATTACCGTTTCAATATTGGATTTTGCGGCCGCCGTCAGCTCTTCCCTCAGGTCGATTAACGCTTTTGCGATATGCTTTATGCGGCTTTTTACGTAAAGCCTGAAGTCCGCAGAAACCTGGTCGTTCCTAGACCTTCCGGTATGAAGTTTTGCTCCCGATTCAGGAACGAGGTCCGTTAATCTCTTTTCAACGTTCATATGAATGTCTTCATATTTTTTATTAAATTCAAATTTCCCGTTTTTTATCTCGGCTTTAATTTTTAAAAGAGCTTTTTCTACGTCCTTTTTTTCTTTCCCTGATACTATGCCGGCTTTTTCCAAGGCGTAAAGATGGGCGATAGAGCCGTCTATATCGAAATCGGCAAGTTTTTTGTCGATATCAAGCGATGCGGTAAAATCGGCGGTAATCTCCGATATATCTTCTTTAAATCGTCCTCTTACGAAATTATCGTGCGATATAATTTCCTTGTTTTTTTTGGGTTTCATATCTATCCCGCCTTGTCCCGTCTTATCTTGACTTTCTTAATTTATAGCGCAACGATTTCAAGTGAATAAATCCCGTCGCATCGTTCTGGGAATATGCCCCTTTGTCGTCCTCGAACGTAACGATATTTTTAGAATATAGACTGTTCCCGGATTTCCTGTACAAAACTTTCATATTGCCCTTAAACAGCTCCAGTCCTATTTTGCCGTTGACGGACGACTGGGTGCCGTCTATAAGTGCCTGAACCGCCTTTAACTCCGGGCTAAACCAGCTTCCCTCGTATATTAATTTCGAGTACAGGGGCACGAGGCTGTTTTTAAGCTCTATTTCTTCGCCGGTCAAGGTAATGGATTCTATAAGCCTGTGGGCAAAACCTAAAACTGTTCCGGCGGGAGTTTCGTAAACACCTCTCGATTTCATTCCGGTAATCCTTGTTTCTACTATATCCGCCCTGCCGATGCCGTTTCTGCCCGCAATTAAATTAAGCTCATCCACTATCCGAAGCGGCGGCATTTTTTTTCCGTCTAAAGACACGGGGTTTCCGTTTTTATATTCTATTTCTATCTGCTCCGGTTTATCTTTCGCTTTTTGCGGAGACGCCGTAATCTCGAACATGGATTCGTCAGGGGCGTTTTCTAAATCTTCAAGTATACCGCCTTCGTAGCTTATATGAAAAAGATTTTTATCGCTAGAATAAGGTTTTTCTTTAGTAACGGGAACCGGTATTCCGTTGTCTTCCGCATATTTAATAAGCTCCGCTCTCGAGTTTATATCCCACTCCCTCCACGGGGCTATAACCTTTATGCCGGGATTTACCGCGGCATAGGCAAGCTCGAACCTTACCTGGTCGTTTCCTTTGCCGGTAGCGCCGTGGGCGACGTATTTTGCGCCTTTTTCCGCCGCTATTTCTATCTGCCTCTTTGCGATTAAAGGTCTGGCGATAGACGTTCCGAGAAGGTAAGAGCCTTCGTAAAGAGCGTTGCCTCTTAACATAGGAAATATATAATTTTCTGCAAACTCGCTCCTCATATCTTCGACTATAGCTTCGGAAGCGCCGGTTTTCAGAGCCTTTTTCTTAACGGCGGCAAGGTCTTCTTTCTGCCCTACGTCGCAGCAGTATGCGATAACGTCCGCTTTATAAGTATTTATCAGCCATTTTAAAATTACCGAGGTATCGAGCCCTCCCGAATATGCCAGAACTATTTTTTTACAAGCCATGATTAATAATTTCTCCTTAAACTTTATATTTTATTATTGCTTAAGCCTGCGATAAAAAATATTTAGATACTATGCTCTGATTCTGGATTCCCGCTTTCGCGGGAATGACTTTGTTAATGCTTTGCTATTATCATATTTTTCTGTCATTCTAGCGAAAGCGGGAATCCAGGAAATATTACTAAAGTTGATAATTCGTCTAGAAAATCTTTTCCATTATAGCTTTCTGCACGTGAAGCCTGTTTTCCGCTTCTTCGAACACGACCTGCGAAAATCTTTCGAAGACGCCTTCCGTAACTTCTTCGCCTCTGTGAACCGGAAGGCAATGCAGGAAGATAACGCCGTCTTTTGAATTGTTTACGACGTCATCGTCTATAATAAAAGGCCTTAATTTATCGATTTTTTCTTTTTCCTCGTCCTGCCCCATGCTTATAAAAACGTCGGTAGTAATAACGTCGGCGTTTTTTGCCGCCGAAATTTTATCGTTTGATATAAGAAATTTGCCGCCCCTTTTTTCCGATTCCATCCTCACGGCTTTGTCTATATCGAATCCCTCCGGCATAGCCAGCACGAGTTCGAAGCCGAGCGCCGCCTGAAGGCTTACCCATGAATTTGCCATATTGTTGGCATCTCCGAAATAAACTATTTTTAGATTTTCTATAACGCCGGCTCCGCCCTTTTTTATCTCGTAAACCGTAAATATATCGGTTAATATCTGTGCGGGATGATATAAATCCGTAAGTCCGTTAATTACTGGTTTTTCGAAATACCGCGCAAAAGTGTCTATTCTTTCCTGTCCGAACGTTCTTATTATAACGCCGTCCAAATACCTGCTTAAAACCCTTGCGGTATCTTTTATAGGCTCGCCCCTGCCTAACTGAAGGTCTCTCGACGACATAAAAATAGGATATCCGCCTAATTCGGCAATGCCGACTTCAAAAGATACCCTGGTTCTCGTAGAGGATTTCTCAAATATCATGCCGATTTTTTTGCCTTCGAGGCAGGCGTTTTTTGCACCCCTTTCCGCCTTTAAAACAGCGGATCTCAAAAGAACTTCGTATATTTCGTCCTTCGTAAAGTCATAAACCGATAAAAAATTTCTCACATGACTCATAATTTATATAACCACCCCGCCCTGACGGACTCCCCTCCTTAAAAATGAGGGGAGTTAAAAAATTAAATTTATAAATAATGCCTATTACCGAAGCCTTGCTCCACTCCTTAAAAAGGAATGTGGTTTAAAAGAGTCAATGTTTACAAAAAAATACGGTTATTTAAACCACCAAACTCCACTCCTTCTTAAAGGAGGGGCGGCAGGCTTAAGCCTGCCGGGGCGGTTTGCCTCATTTATTATAATGGCCGTTAAGAACCTTAACGACGGATTCTACCAATAAATCGACGTCGCCTTTTTTGATAATCAGCGGGGGCGTAAGCCTTAATATTTTATCCTGTACCGCCGTCGTCAAAAATCCTTCCTCGATTAATTTAACGGCTATGTCTTTTGCTTTGAAATCGTAAAATTCTATTGCGCCGATTAATCCGATGTTTCTAACGTCTTTAATAAATTCCGGAAAATCGAGCTTTAATTCGTCTAATTTGGATTTTATATAATCACCCGTTTTTAAAACTTTGTCAAGAAAACCTTCCTTGGTTATTTCGTCGATAAAGGCATTCGCCGCCGCGGTTACTACCGGCCCTCCCCCAAAGGTCGAAGCATGGTTGCCGGGTTCGAAAGCTTTCGCTATTTTATCTTTTGCCAGCACAGCCCCTATGGGAAGTCCCCCCGCAAGAGGTTTGGCAAGCGTCATAACATCCGGCTCCACGCCGTAATTCATATAGGCGAAAAGCTTTCCGGTTCTGCCTAGCCCTACCTGAACCTCGTCGAATATTAAAACTATATCGTTTTTTGCGGTTAAATACCTTAAAGATTTTATATATTCTTTATCGGCTATATTAACGCCGCCTTCTCCCTGCACCGGTTCTATTATCAAGGCGCAATAGTCTTCCCCGCCGGCTCCGTCGATTAATTTCTCTACGGCGGAAAAATCGTTGAATTTTACATGGGCAAAGCCTTCGAGCAGAGGCTCGAAACCTTTGTGGTACTTATCCTGTCCCGTTGCCGAAAGCGCTCCGAAAGTCCTGCCGTGAAAAGAATTCTGCATCGCTATTACTTTGTGTCCTCTTTTTGAAAATTTACCGGCGTATATTCTTGCAAGTTTAATCGCCCCTTCTACGCTTTCGGCTCCGCTGTTGCAGAAAAAAATCTTATCCGCAAACGAATTCTTGCAAAGTTTTTCCGCAAGCAAAGCCTGAGGTTCGGTATAAAAATAGTTGGATACGTGTATTAATTTTTTTATCTGGTCTATTAAGGCGGAATTTATCGCATGATTATTGTATCCTAAATTATTTACGGCAATTCCGGAGGCAAAATCTATATACTGCTTTCCGTTTTCGTCGTATAAAATACAGCCGTCCCCTTTAACAAGCGTTAAATCGAATCTGCCGTATGTGTTCATTATATACTTATTAGTAAGTTCTTTCGTATTCATTTTGTTTACCTTTAATTGCGTCTGTCGTCATTCCCGCAAAAGCGGGAATCCAGTATTTTATTTATTAACCGTCAATTTGAAATCTGGGTTCCTATTCCTTTCTTGGTAAATATTTCCAGTAAAACCGCATGCGGAACGGAACCGTTTATTATGTGGACTTTTTTAACGCCCCGCTTTACAGCATCCGCGCAGGAATTTGCTTTAGGTATCATTCCTCCGTAAATAACCCCTTCTTTAATCATATTTTTAACGTCCGTCGTTTTAACGGAAGAGATAAGCTCGTTATCCGCGTTTAAAAGCCCGTCCCGGTCGGATAATATTATAAGTTTTTCGGCTTCGAGCTCCGCCGCTACGGCGGACGCGACGAGGTCCGCATTAATATTAAGCGTTCTGCCTTCGTCGTCCATGCTTACGGGAGCAATTACCGGAATAAAAGACGGGTCGAGCGTCAGCAGTATTTTTTTATCCACATGTTTGACTTCGCCGACAAAACCGAGGTCTATTTTTTCGGTTTTGAACTTTTTAGCCGTAATAAGATTCCCGTCTTTGCCTGACAAACCGCAGGCGCGTCCTCCAAATTTATTTATGAGAGCGACCAGGTCTTTATTTATTTTACCCGATAAAACCATTTCGACGACTTCCATTGTATTTTCGTCGGTAATCCGGTGTCCTTCGTGAAAATTTACGCCTATATTCAGCTTTGCCAAAAGACCGTCTATTTCTTTGCCGCCTCCGTGAACGATAATTATATTTATTCCGACAAGCTTTAAAAGAATAATATCTTTAATAAAACTCTCTTTTAATTCTTTGTCCGCTGCTATCGAACCGCCGAATTTTATCACGAAAGTTTTTGAAGCAAACTTCTGGATGTAAGGCAGAGCCTCGAGCAAAACCTTAGCTTTTTTTATATATTCTTCCATAATTATAATAATTTATAAACATTATTCCTTATTAAAGTATATACCTCGAAAGGTCTTCGTCTTTTATTATATCCTTAAGCCTTTCGTCTATATAATTTTTATTTATTAAAACTTTTTTTGCGGTCTTGTAAGGAGCTTCGAAAGAAACATCCTCCATAACCCTTTCTAAAATCGTATGAAGCCTTCTGGCTCCTATATTTTCGGTTTTAAGGTTGACTTCTTCGGCAATTTCGGCGATTCTTTCTGTGCCGTCTTCCGTAAAGTTTAATGCGACGTTTTCCGTTTTAAGGAGTTCTATATACTGTTTAATTAAGGCTCCTTTGGGTTCCGTTAATATTCTGACGAATTCTTTTTTAGACAGAGAGTCCATCTCGACCCTGATAGGAAATCTTCCCTGAAGTTCGGGAATTAAGTCCGAAGGTTTGGAAACGTGGAAAGCGCCTGCGGCTATGAATAAAATATGGTCGGTTTTGACTATTCCGTACTTAGTCATAACGTTTGAGCCTTCTATTATCGGCAGTAAATCCCTCTGGACTCCTTCCCTCGAAACATCCGGACCGTAAGATTTTTCCCTTGAAGCTATCTTGTCTATCTCGTCTATGAATATCAAGCCCGAATTTTCGACTCTTTGAATAGCGTTCTGGACTACT
>JAJZYC010000041.1 GCA_021806125.1 bacterium | reverse complement strand
ATATTATAAGTTCAGTAAATAAATTTAATTTTTTTTTTAATTTCAAGGGGGTAGAATTATTATGAAAAAAAGCATTCCGGCTTTATTCATTGCCGTAGCTTTAATTTTTAGCGCTACTACGGTTTTTGCCGCATCGGGCTCATCGATTTTCAATTCCGAAGGCTGTATCGCCTGCCACAGTATTAACGGTCAGGGCGGCTCGGTAGGTCCGGATTTATCTCATGTAGGCAGTAGAAGAAGCCTTTCCTGGCTTAAAACCCAGATAACAAATCCCGGCGCCCATTTTGCCGCCGGAACCACCGCAAACATCAACGGCCAGTCCTATCAGGCTATTATGCCGGGACACAGACACATGGCGGCGTCAAAACTTAACGCTTTAGCCTCTTATCTCGAATCTTTAAAATAGTATAAAACATAAATAACTTTCCGAATTATTTGCGCCCCGTGCAACTCTTTAGTTTTCTAACGGGCTGTACGGGGCATATTAAAGCATTTGAACCCCATTTTTTAACCGGTATTCAGAAATATTAACCGCAATATCGTTTTTATTATTATTTTTTATCGTTTCATTATGTTGCATAATAAATATTTCTTTATATCGACATTAAAAAAGGGGAGGTGAATCGAATGATTTTAAAAATCGGCAAGTTATTTATCGCGGCGTTAATTTTTACCGGAATATCGACAATAAGCGTTTCAGCTTTTGCCGCGTCCGGAGCTTCTCTTTTCGGTTCGGAAGGCTGTATCGCCTGCCATACCATTAACGGAAACGGCGGCCACGTCGGTCCGAATCTTTCACACATAGGTTCGCAGAGAAGCCTGTCCTGGCTCAAGACGCAGATAGTAACTCCCGGCGCGCATTTTAAGTCCGGAACTTTTGCTACTCTTAACGGAAAGTCCTACATGGCGATTATGCCCAACCATAAAAGCATGCCCGCTTCGAAGGTCAGTGCTATTGCGGAGTATCTCGAATCTTTGAAGTAATATGCCGCATAATATTGCCGCATTTTTTTACGTAAAGATTAAAATTAAAACCTCTGCCGCCGAGAAGGCGGGCGGAGGTTTTTTCTTGACGGTTATTCTAGTAAATTGATATAATTAAAATTAATTAACCTCTTTTTTTAAATATGGAACTTGAATTAACCGACAAGAAAATATTAAATATTCTGCAGACGGATTTTCCTATTTCCGTCCGCCCGTTTTTAAGCATCGCTAATCTTACCGGCATATCCGAAGAAGAGGTTTTAGGCAGGATATTAAATTTAAAAAATAATAAAATTATCAGGCAGATAAGCGCTATATTCGATTCCCACAATATAGGATATAAAAGCACCCTGGCGGCTTTTAAAGTCGATAGCGGACTTGTGGATTCCGCCGCGGATGCCATAAATTCGCATAGCGGCGTCAGCCATAATTATTTGAGAAACAACGAATACAATATATGGTTCACTATTACCCTGCCGTCCGAATATTCTCTCGAAGACGAAATTAAACTGCTGAGCGAAAAGTCCGGCGCGTCCGATTATTTAATACTGCCTACGCTGAAACTTTTCAAAATAGGCGTTAATTTCGATATGACCGGCGAAGAACCGTCTTCTTTTAAATTTTTTTCGCATGACGATTTTAAATCCGATTCCGAGATAAAAATTACCGATTTTGAAAAGTCCTGTATCAGGGAGCTTCAAAAAGACCTTGAAATTACCCCGGAACCCTTTAAAAATTTATCGGCAAATTTAGGAATTTCCCAGGAAAAATTATTGGAAACGATAAAAAATTTTTTAAGCGATAAGAAGATGCGCAGGTTTGCATGCGTCCTGTACCATCAGAAAGCCGGATTCAGTTACAATATTATGGGCATATGGAAATCTAAGCCGGAAGAAACCGAAAAACACGGAAAAATAATGTCTTCTATAAAAGAAGTTTCCCACTGCTATCAAAGGCCGGTATATCCGGGAAGGTGGGAATACAATATATTTACTATGATACATTCAAAATCGAAAGAAGACGCACATAACGTTATGGAACGGATTTCTTCGCTTACGGGCATAAAGGATTTCGATGCCCTCGAAAGCACTAAAGAATTTAAAAAAATAAGGGTGCGATATTATGTTTAATCAAAGCGAACTGCTTACCGAGTTCTTTTTATATCCTTTAATCCTGTGTTCCATTATTGCGCTTGCGATTATAATAGAACGTTTTTACAGCTTAAGAAAATCCAAAATATTCCCGGAGGAATTCCTTTTTAACGTAGAAAAATCCATAAAAGACGGCGATATCGAAAAAGCTAAAGGCATGTGCATGACTGCAAAAACCCCCATAGCAAAAATTTATCTTTCAATCATAGACAACTATAAAAACTCTATAGATACCATTAAATTAGAGGTCGAAGAGTCGGGAAGAAGGGCATATTTAGACCTCGAAAAAAACCTCGAAGGACTGAGCGCGATTACGACTATCGCTCCGCTGCTTGGGCTTCTCGGAACGGTCGTAGGCATGATTAAGGCTCTCGGCGCCGTATCCTATCAGAGCGGCATTACAAACCCGCATCTTCTTGCCCTCGGTATTTCTGAAGCGCTATATTCGACCGCGATAGGTCTTATAATAGCCATAATATCTTTTTTATTTTTTAAGTATTTTGCTTCTAAAGCGTTTAACTTCGGAGCGGCAATGGAAGATACCGCATCGAGGATCTTATCTTTTATGAATAAAGATTAATTATCGAAAACAGGCGTTAAATATAAATATGAAGTTTGCATATAAAAGAAAACCGGACCCCATAATAAACGTTATCAATATGGTGGACGTTTTTTTAACACTGCTGATATTTTTTATGATGACGACGACTTTTACTTCGAGCTACGGCATAAAAATCCATCTGCCTAAATCGGGAGTAAAATCTTTTACTTCGTCTAAAAAACCTATAACTATATATATAACGAAAGCCGGCAAAATATTTTATAAAAATAAAGAGCTGTCCGAGAAAGAACTGTCTCTATTTCTGAAAAACGTTAAAACGCGGGAAAGCAATCCCACGATTATTATAAAAGCCGATAAAGAATCTACAGCTTCAAGCATCGTAAACGTTATGGGTTTAAGCATTAAACGCGGGCTTTATAAAATAGCAATCGCAACCAAAAAGTAAAGAGGCGGGAATTTTTGGGAAATCAGGGGACGGACGCACCTAAATTTGTTCCCGCCTATGATTATAATTAGGAGGTTAAAACTTGATAGACAGATATTCCCTTCCCGAAATTTCCAAAATATGGTCGCTTGAAAATAAGTATCGGACGTGGCTTAAAGTCGAGCTTGCCGTCTGCACGGCATATAATAAAACAGGTAAAATCCCTGACGATTCATACGAGAACATTATCGGGAAAGCCAAATTCAACGTAAACGAAATAGAAGAGATAGAACGCGTTGCGAAACACGACGTGATAGCCTTTTTAACCAACGTGGCAAAATACGTCGGCGAAGATTCGAGATTTATTCATTTAGGGCTTACTTCCTCCGACGTAGGCGACACCTCTTTTTCTTTAATATTAAAAGAAGCGCTCGAACTTATCCTGAAGAAAGCCGAAACCCTCAGGGAATCTCTCAGAAATCAGGCGTTAAGGCATAAATTTACGCCGGTAATGGGAAGGACGCATGGAATACATGCCGAACCCGTTACGCTGGGCTTTAAGCTTCTGATATTTTACGAAGAAATTAAAAGGGCGGAGGAAAGGATTAAAAATGCCGTTAGTTCATCGTCTTTCGGCAAACTTTCGGGAGCCGTAGGGACATATGCCAATATATCCCCGGAAGTGGAAAAGAACGCCTTGGAACTGCTCGGCCTTAATAATATTTTATCGAACCAGGTTATTCAGAGAGACGTTTATGCGGACGCTTTTTACGCGCTCGCGTCGCTCGGAGCTTCCTGCGAAAAAATAGCGCTTGAAATCAGGCATCTTATGAGAACCGAAGTTTCCGAGGTCGAAGAGCCTTTCGCGCCGGGCCAAAAAGGTTCTTCCGCTATGCCGCATAAAAAGAATCCGATAATATCCGAAAATATCTGCGGGCTTTCGAGAATTTTAAGGTCTAATCTTATAGCGTCTTTAGAAAATATACCGCTGTGGCACGAAAGGGATATATCGCATTCGTCCGTAGAAAGAATTATAGCTCCGGATTCTACTATTCTGGCATATTACATTCTTCATCAGCTGACGTATCTGATAGACAACTTAGTCGTCAATAAAGAAAATATGCTCAAAAATATCGATTTAACCAAAGGAGTTATTTTTTCGCAGAAAGTTTTATTGTCTTTAGTGGATAAAGGGATGTTAAGGGAAGAAGCCTATAAAATAGTCCAGAAACTTGCCCACGAGAGCATTCAAACGCAGACGGGCTTCAAGGAATTATTAAAAAAAGATGCATCCGTTTCCAAGCTTATGACGCAGGAAGAAATAGAAGCTATATTCGATATAAATTATTATTACAAATACATAAATTATATATTCGACAGGTATAACGCCGAATAGCCGGATAAGGCATAAGAAAAAAGGCGGATTTATTTTTTAAATAAAAATGAAAAGAGGAAAAAATGGTCAAAAAAGCATTTATTAAGGTTACGCTGAAAGAAGAAGTCCTCGACCCTCAGGGAAAAGCAGTTTTATCGGTTCTTAAGTCTTCCGGTTACGGCAACGTTAAAGACGTAAGGGTAGGAAAATATATAGAATTGGATTTCAATGAAGACGAAAGCGGCAAGCGCCGCCCTCTTAAAGAAGAAGCCGAAGAAATTTCCGAGAAAGTTCTCTCGAACCCGTTAATAGAAGAATTCAGCATAGAAATTAAATGAACCGCATCTTAATTTCAAATTAAACAGGACAATGGACAATAAAAAAATTAAAGCCGGGATTACCGTATTTCCCGGTTCAAACTGCGACGCGGACGTTTACCGCGTTTTAAACTCGGTATTCGGAGTAAACGCATCTTTTATATGGCATAAAGACGAAATAAAAGACCTTAAAAAATACGATTTCATCGTAATTCCCGGCGGATTCTCCTACGGAGATTATTTAAGGTCCGGCGCTCTTGCCGCAAGAAGTCCAGTTATGCAATCTGTCAAGGACTATGCCGCCAAAGGCGGTATAGCGCTCGGCATCTGCAACGGTTTTCAGATACTTCTCGAAGCGGGGCTTCTTGACGGCGTTATGCTTGCCAATCGTTCTTTAAAGTTCGAGTGCAAAGACGTATATTTAAAAACGCTCAATACCGAAACGCCTTTCACGTGCGCCGTAAAAAAAGGCGCCGTTCTTAAAATGCCCATAGCACACCATGACGGCAACTATTTTGCGACGGAGAGCCTAATCTCCGGTTTAGGCAGGAAAAAGAGCGTTATTTTTAAATACTGCGACGAAAAAGGCGGAATTACCGCAGGTTCCAATCCAAACGGCTCCATCCTCAATATCGCCGGCATTTCAAACGCGGCCGGCAACGTAATGGGGCTTATGCCCCACCCGGAGAGGTCTTCCGAAAAAATTCTCGGAAGCGAAGACGGCGGCTGGATTTTTAAATCCATTATCAAATATATAAAGGAAAAATAAAAAATAATAAAATAAAATGGATAAAACTAAAAAACAGGCGGAAAAACTTTTCGGCTTATCGGCCGAAGAATACGAAAAAATCTCGGAACTGCTCGGACGGGAGCCCGATTCTTTCGAACTCGGCATATTCTCGGCTATGTGGTCGGAACATTGTTCTTACAAAAGTTCCAAGGTTTACCTTAAAACCCTGCCGACGGAAGGCGGCAAAGTTTTAATAGGTCCCGGAGAGAATGCCGGGGTAGTCGATTTCGGGGACGGCGACGTGCTTGTATTTAAAATGGAAAGCCATAACCATCCTTCTTTCATAGAGCCTTTTCAGGGGTCTGCGACCGGCGTAGGCGGCATTATGCGCGATATTTTCACTATGGGCGCGAGGCCGGTGGCAAACCTCAATTCCTTAAGGTTCGGAAGTTTTTCGCATCCGAGGACGCCTTATTATCTCTCCGAAGTCGTTAAAGGGATTGGTTTTTACGGAAACTGCATGGGCGTGCCTACGGTAGGAGGCGAAGTCGTATTCGACGAATGTTATAACGACAACATACTCGTAAACGCTTTTACTATAGGCATAGCTAAAAAAGACGGCATATTTCTTTCTTCTAAATGCGAAGTCGGCAATATAGTAGTTTACGTGGGTTCGGCAACCGGAATGGACGGCATACACGGAGCCACTATGGCGTCCGAAGAATTCGACTTAAAAAAGAATAAAAAAAGAAGCACGGTTCAGGTAGGCGACCCGTTTACCGAAAAACTTCTTCTCGAAGCATGCCTCGAAGCTATGGAGAAAAAACTTATCGTATCCATTCAGGATATGGGCGCCGCGGGATTGACGAGTTCGTCCTTCGAAATGGCCGATAAAAGCGGAAAAGGAATGCTCATAGACTTAGACGCTATTCCGCTCAGGACCGCCGGAATGGCTCCGGTAGAAATGATGCTGTCCGAATCGCAGGAAAGAATGTTAATCGCCTGCGAAAAGGAGAAATTCGCGGAATTGAAAGCCGTTTTCGACAAATGGGGGTTGAACTGCGTTAAGGCGGGAGAAGTAATAAAAGAAAAAGTTATTAAATTTTATTATAAGTCGAAAATTTATAAAACGTTGGACGTAGATGTTATCGTTAACGGACCCGAATATAAAAGACCGTTAAAAAAACCGCAATATTTGAATAAAATAAAGTCCGTAAAAATAAATAATTATAAAATACCCGAAAATCTTAACGCTCTTGCCGTTAAAATTATAACCCACCCCAATATAGCGTCTAAAAGGGCGGTCTTTACCCAATACGATTATTCCATAGGGACGGCTACCATAGTTCCGCCGGGTTTTTCGGCGGCGGTCTTAAGGGCTAACGTTAACAGCTGCAAAGGCTTCCTGCTTAACGCAGGCGGAAATTCCAGATATACGTATCTTGACCCTTTTACCGGAGGAGCGCTTGCCGTAACGGAATGCGCCCGCAATATAACCGCGTGCGGAGGCTACCCCGCCGCGATTACGGACTGCCTTAATTTTGCTAGCCCCGAAGACCCCGAAGTTATGTGGCAGTTTGCATATGCGGTGGAAGGCATAAAATCGGCGGCCGTTAAATTAAATACTCCGGTTATAAGCGGGAACGTCAGTTTTTACAACGAAACCGCAAAAAAAGACGGGGACAAAACATACGTTTCCAAGATTTATCCGACTCCGGTAATAGGCATGCTTGGATTTATTGACGACGCCGGCAGTGCGGTAACGCCTTTCTTTAAAGACGAAGGCGACGAAATTTATCTGCTCGGTTCGCTTAAAGGCAGTCTCGGCGGCAGTTTATATATGGAGCTTGCATACGGAGATTTCCGGCAAAAACCTGCGGGACTGGACTTAGACTATGAAGTCCGCCTCCAGAACTGTTTAAGGTCATTGATAAATAAAGGATTTTTGAAAAGCGCCGCCGACATAAGCGAAGGCGGGATTTTTACCGCCCTGGCGGAAAGCGCAGTAACGAATCCGGAAAAAATCCTCGGATTTAACGTAAATTGCGATATTAAGGCGCTCGGGCTCAGAATCGACGAATTTTTATTCTCCGAATTCGAACAGGCTTTTATAATAACCATGGTTCAAAAACCGGACGGACGGCGGAAGTCCGAAACGGCCGCAATCCTTAAGAAATACGGCATAAAATCGGAAAAAATCGGCGTCGTAGAAAAAGGCGCAATGAAAATTAACGGGATAATAAACTTAAAAAGTGGTAAAATTAAAGAAGGGTACTATTCGGCGGTTTAATTACAATTTATATTCTATAATCGATTCTGGATTCCCGCTTTCGCGGGAATGACATGCCGGTGAGTAGTGAAATAGAGTTCGGGCAGTCGGTTTAAAATTTAAAAAATAAAGGGCGGCGGTTTTTTAAAATGGAAGAGATAAAAGACGAATGCGGCGTATTCGGAATATATAATAACGAAGAGGCTGCTAAAATAACTTATCTTGGGCTTTACGCACTTCAGCACAGGGGGCAGGAATCCTGCGGTATAGCGTCCTCCGACGCCAATAATCTTTATTTTCATAAAAGTCTCGGTCTCGTAAACGACGTATTCAAAGAAAACACCCTTTCCCAGCTTAAAGGAAAAAACGCGATAGGACACGTCAGATATTCTACGGCTGGAGAAACGCTTCTGAAAAACGCACAGCCGCTCGTCGCAGATTACTATTACGGCTCTATCGCGGTAGCCCATAACGGAAACATTACGAACGCCCGCATTATAAAAGACGAACTCGAAGAAAACGGCTCTATATTTTCCTCCACCTCCGATACGGAGGTCGTAATACACCTGATAGCTTCATCGGCGGAAGACCTTCTTATAGACAGGACGATAAATTCTTTAAAAAGGCTTAAAGGCGCATATTCTTTCCTTTTTCTTTCGGAAAAAGAGATGATTGCCGCAAGAGACCCTTTCGGCTTCAGACCGCTCGTTATGGGAAGGCTTAACGGCTCTTTAGTTTTTGCATCCGAAACCTGCGCACTCGACCTTATAAACGCCGAATATATCAGGGACGTCAAACCCGGCGAAGTAGTATTGGTAAACGGCGAAGGAGTAAAAAGCTTTTTTCCTTTCAGATTGGAAAAAAACTCCAACTGCGTATTCGAACTTATATATTTTTCAAGACCGGACAGTATTTTTAACGGCAAATCCATCTACAGCCTGCGGCTGAGGATGGGCAGGGAGCTTGCAAAAGAATCTACCCCCGAAGCGGATATCGTAATACCCGTTCCCGATTCCGGAGTGCCTGCCGCTTTAGGGTTCTCAAAAGGTTCCGGAATAGATTTCGAAATGGGTTTTACCAGAAACCACTATGTGGGCAGAACTTTCATAGAGCCTAAAAAATCTATAAGGCATTTCGGCGTCAAGGTAAAATTAAACCCCGTTCCCGACGTTATAAGGGGCAAAAAAGTCGTAGTGGTTGACGACTCCGTAGTAAGGGGGACGACGTCTAAAAAAATAGTCGATATGCTTAAACTTGCCGGAGCAAAAGAAATTCATCTGCGCTTAAGCTCTCCTATGGTAATAGCCCCCTGCTTTTACGGGATAGACACTCCGGTTAAAGAAGACCTGATGGCTTCTAAATATACGGAAAACGAGATAAACGCCAAACTCGGAGCTACGACTACGAAATTCCTTTCGATAGACGGATTAAGAAGAGCCGTCGGAAACGGCCTGAATTTCTGCGAAGCCTGCTTTTCAAACGTTTATCCGCAGGAAATAGACTGCGAATCCGAATATGAAAACCAGACGCAGTTAAAGCTTTTCAGCAAAGAAGTCTTTTAAATCAAATTAAATAAATTTATAGGTTAAAAACTATAGAATGAATAACGCCGGCGAAACTAAAACCTTCGTATTAAACGCTATAAAAACGCTGTGCTGGGAAAAAAAGGAATTCACGCTCGCTTCGGGGAAAAAGAGTAATTTCTATATAGATTTGCGTAGGATTTCTTTCGACGGCGAGTATCTATATTTAATCGGAAAACTGCTGTACGAAGAAATCCGGAATGCGAAAGATTTAAAATTTTCGGTTATCGCCGGCGTTCCGGTAGGCGGCATTCCGCTGATTTCGGCAATTCTCGCGGCAAGTTTTTTAGATAAAAACCCTTTAAAATCGGTGGTCATCAGGAAAGAAAAAAAAGAATACGGCAAAGGCAACCTCATAGAACCGGTTCAGTTTTTATCCAACGGAGCGAATATTTTAATTATCGAAGACGTCGTTACCACCGGCGGCTCTATTTTAAAAGCCGTCAAAAACGCAAGGGAAGAGGGCTACGAGATAACCGACGCCGTCTGTATGGTGGACAGGCAGGAGGGCGGGGCGGAATTTCTTAAGGAAAACGGCATTGTTCTTCATTCGGTTTTTACTAAAAGCGATATAACGGGATAATTTGTACTTGTAAAGACTTGATTCAGTTAAGTAATTCTGGATTCCTGCTTTCGCAGGAATGACGTCTGCTTAATTGAAAGTTAAATTTCGGCATTGTCATTCCTGCTTTCGCAGGAATGACGTCTGCTTAATTGAAAGTTAAATTTCGGCATTGTCATTCCTGCGAAAGCAGGAATCCAGAATATAAAATTTCTGCTGCAGTATTAGGGTTATTATGAATATTTTTATGAAAAGAACGGTTTTTTTAATTATCTTGTCTTTTGCGGTTTCTATCCCTCTTTTTTATCTGTCGGGATGTTCGGTTTTAAGCTCGGTCGGTATTCCTCCGGCGGTTCATTCGAGCGGCGGA
>JAJZYC010000040.1 GCA_021806125.1 bacterium | reverse complement strand
TTCAATTTTTTACCCTCCCTAAATTAATTAAAGATTAAATTAAAGATTAAATTTATTGTTTTACAGTCGCAAATTAAAGCACAATCATATATATAATATATCTATTTAAAATTTTGTCAATAAAAAATTAATAAAAACTAATAAAAATTTAACATAAAAACTAATACCGGACGCTAAGCGGATTTAATATTAAATATTAATGCTAACTATTTTTAACCCATCCGGAAGAATAGAGTTTATTTTTTCGCCAAGAATCTTTAAATCCGTTTCGGCAGCATATTCCGCGCTTACCCTTGCTTTAATATACAGCCCGTCGCTTTCGCTCATAAAAGGAATAGGATTGGAAAAGCTCAGCTTCGGCCTCGAAGTAAATTTAGATTCCCTGTAAATAAGGGGAATGCCGGTTATTCTAAAGGCCTTAAGCAATATTTTCACGGTTTCTAAATGTCCGAGATATTTCGCCGCTCCTCTTTTGGAATATATAAACGTAAGTTCGGAAAAAGAAACCCGTCCGCCGGCGGCTTCCTTATTTATCTTTATATTGTTATCTCCTTCAATATCGTGCTTATCGTCTTTGACCTTTTTTTTATGTATTCTTATGTTTTCCGCTTTTGACGAATAAACGGGGCTTAAGGTTTTGAAATCGCATACGCCGCATAAATAACAAATTTTTCTGCAATTCTCCGTTAAAAGATTATCGGCGGAAGCGCCGACAGGAGATGCGTTGATGGGATAAATAGATTTTAAATTCTGTATACGGGATTTTTTATATTCCTCTTTTAAAAAATCCTTATCCACGAGTATGTCTATAAAATCCCATGGAAGCGGAGAGTCTATATTTTTTTCTTCGTATAAATATCTATAGGTCAATTTATTAAGATTCGACGTTCCGTTTCCCCTATTATTTTTCCCCCAATTATAATCATATTCGCAACCGTAACCGTAATCGCATTCGAGAGCTTTAACCCATGCGTCATAATTGAATAATCTGGATTCGCTGTCGTAAACCGCGCCGAATTTATATGCATTATATATGATTTTAGGCGTAAAATAGTCCCCTCTCGATATGAGTCCTTCTATAAAACTGACTTTAGGGTCCTGATATCTTAAATTAACGTTTAAGGGTTTTAACAACTTTTTTAAATAATTAATTTTAAAATTAAGCTCAGGTTCTTTTTCCATAGGATGCCACTGGAAGGGGGTATGGGGCTTCGGCACGAAATTATTGACGTTCACCGTAATATTAAGCCCTTTTGCGATTTTTTTTATTTTTACTATTAAACCGGCTATTCCGTCTAAATCCGCGATTCTTTCAAACGGAAGCCCGAGCATAAAATATAATTTCAATGTTTTAAAGCCTTTTTGCGAAAGCAGTGCCGCTTCTCCCAGCAGGTCGCCTTCGGAGATATTTTTATTAATTATATCCCTGAGCCTCTGGGTTCCCGCTTCAGGAGCCAACGTGAAATTAGTTTTTTTAACGGCGGCGGTTTTTTGAAGTATATTTTCGCTCAAAGAGCCTATCCTCATAGAAGGAAACGACATCGAAATTTTCTTTTCCGACGTTAAATCGGCTAATTCTGAAAGCAGTGCTTCGATATCCGAATAATCCCCCGTAGAAAGGGAAGACAAAGATATTTCTTCGAGACCGGTGGTCCGCAAACCGTGTTTTACGGCATTTACTACCGCATTCTTCTTCCTCTCCCTGACCGGCCTGTAAATATAACCCGCCTGGCAGAAGCGGCAGCCGGAGGAACAGCCGCGGGCAATTTCGACCGCAAGCCTGTTATGGACGGTCTCTATAAGCGGAACGATATGCTTATCGATATATGCGGTGTTTTCGTTAAATTTACGGTTTAAGTCTATATCGTATAATACCGTTTTTTTTACGCTTTTGGAAAATCCGGGCACGTAAACGCCTCTTATTTCGGCGAGCATGCTTTTAACGTAATTTCTGTAGTCAGTTTTACCTACCGCTCCGGATTTAAGGCCGTTTTTAGCTTTCAATACGGCATTGCATACTTCGACCGTCGTAATTTCTCCGTCGCCTATTATAAAAAAATCCATAAAATCGTTCAATGGAAGAGGGTTGAAAGCGCATGGGCCGCCGGCTCCGATAAAAGGGTCGTCCGAACCGGACCGGTCTTTAGAAAATACCGGAATGCCGGAAAGTTCCAGCATAAATAAAATATTCGTATAGGAAAGTTCGTATTGCAAAGAGAAGCCGGCTATATCGAAATTTTTAACCTCTTCGAACGATTCCAACGAAAATAAAGGAATATTATGCTCTTTTAATTTGGCGTTCATATCGGGATAAGGCATATAAACCCTTTCGCAGGCGATATGAGCCTCCGAATTTAATATATCGTATATTATCCCCATTCCTATATGGCTCATTCCCAGTTCGTAAAAATCCGGAAACGCAAGCGCAAATTTCAGAGGTATAGTTTTAATATCTTTAACGGTAGTCCCTGTTTCCAATCCGAGATATCTTGCAGGTTTTTGCACAAACGGAAGGACGTCTTCGTTCAGCTTGCGGTATAATTCATGATTAGCTTTCATAGTTTTATAGTATATTATTATATAATTTTTTACCGAAAAAATTAACCGTTAAAATAATAAAGTTATTACGGCCGGATAAAATAAAAATAAAGTTGATTTATCCGGAAAAATAATCGTATAATAAACAATATGAATAATACGATTCAGCTTATAGTAATAGCCATAATTCCCGTTTTATTCGCTATCATACTTCATGAGGTTTCCCATGGCTACGTAGCTCACCTTTTCGGCGACGATACGGCAAAAAACGCTGGAAGGCTGACGCTTAACCCCTTAAAACATATCGATCCTTTCGGCACTATTCTCCTCCCCCTGCTTTTAATACTTGTAGGCTCTCCTTTTCTATTCGGCTACGCAAAACCCGTTCCGGTAAATTTTAACGGACTCAAAAACCCAAAAAGAGATACGGGATTTGTCGCGGCAGCAGGACCGGCTACCAACTTTATACTTGCTTTTATATGTTTTGTTTTTTTGAAAATTATAGTTTTTGAGTTTCCGGTTATGAATCTATACCTCGCCTATTTTATAAGCCATCTTCATTTCCAGACGGTTTACGGCAATCCTTTTTTTAAATTTTTCGTTTATCCGGTAACTTTTATGCTTTTTATAGGTATAATGGTAAATATTATTCTTGGAACGTTCAATCTCATACCGATCCCGCCGTTAGACGGAGGAAGGGTCGCTGTAAGCCTTCTGCCAGAGCCGTTTTCCGGCTTTTTAAGCAAACTTGAGCCTTTTGGAATTTTTTTGCTTCTTATACTCCTTTTGTTCGACCCGGGCAATTTTTTAGCCGTTTCGTTTAATTTTATAGTTAATAATATCGTTTTAAGAAATCTCAGCTTATGAAAACGGAATAAATAAAATTTATGCAGTCCGACCAAGCCCAATTATCTTTTTATCCTAAAGTAAGCCTGGAAGTTTACGACGGTCCGTTAGACTTGCTTTTGACCCTGATAAAAAAAAATAAAATTAATATTTACGATATTCCTATAGTCGAAATAACAAGACAGTATCTTGAGGCTATAGGTTTAAACGAAAACGCCGGCATCCCGCCTTCCGAAACTTTCAATCTTGATTTGGGCGGAGATTTTATAGTAATGGCGGCTCAGCTGATATATATTAAATCGGTAATGCTTCTGCCGAAGTACGATGCCGCAAAAGAGGACGGCGGCGAGGAAGATATATCCGACCCTAGAAGCGAACTAACCGATATGCTTTTGGAATATCGAAAAGTTAAAGAAATGGCCTATTTTCTAAATAACAGGCCTATACTGGGACGCGACGTATTCGGAATAAAAATGCTTAAAGCGGAAGAAACGGCGCTTGAAAAAGTCTCTAATAACGCTACCGCAATTTTCGACGCAAATATTTTTATTCTTTCTAAATATTTCTACGGCAAGATGGCTGAGGCTCAAAACAGGATAAATATATACGAAGTAGAAAGAGAAAGTTTTTCCGTAAAAGAAAAAATAACGGAAATAATGGAAAGATTTAATGCCGTCGGCAATATAACGTTGAGCGAAATAGTTAAAAACAGCAGGAGCAGGGATGAATTTTTTACATATTTCCTCGCGCTTCTTGAAATGGCAAGATTAGTTCTGATAAATTTAAAACAGCTGAACTTATTCGGCGAAATATATATTACCCCGTCACCCGGCAGTCTTGCCGGCTACCGCTCTAAAATAGCAAGCATGAATTGATTTTTTATATCTTTATATCTAGGAATCCGAGGCGCGGGCATAAGTGGATATTTTTGAACCGGGTTTTTTGTAATTCGGATTGGTCTTAGGCGATTTGGCCTGCCGCTCCGTTTTATCGGCATTGCCGAAAGCTAATTCTGCGGTTTTGCGGTTTAACACGCGGTATTCCCCGGACGGAAGGTCTCCTATATAAAGCCCGCCTATCCTGACTCTCCTGAGCATTAAAATTTTAAGGTTAAAAAACTCCATGAGCCTTCTGATTTCGCGGTTTTTTCCGTGCGATAAATCTACCGAAAGTATAAATTTAGAAGGATTTTTTCTGATTATCCTGACGTCGTCCGGTTTTAAAAGACCTGTTTCTTCAAGCCTGACTCCCTTTCTAATCCTGTTAAAAAGGTCGGGCGTTAATTCGCCCTTAGCCTCGACTATATATGTTTTTATTACGTCGAATTTCGGATGGGTTAATTTATATGCAAAGTCGCCGTCGTTGGTAAGGAGAAGCATGCCTTCGCTCATAAAATCCAGCCTTCCCGCAGGAAATATATGCTTATATTTTAAAGTTTCTTTTTTAATTAATTCCATAACGGTCTTAAACCCCTCTTCCGATTTTACCGCGGTAATATACCCTTGCGGCTTGTTTAGCATAATATAAATTTTAGGCTCTTCTTTATATTTGATTTTTTTGCCGTCAACGGAAATTTCGTCGCCTTCTTTAACTGCGGTGGCGAGATTTTTGACCTTTTTACCGTTTATGAGGACTCTTTCCTCTTTTATTATATCGTCGGCGTTTCTCCTTGAAACGCCGGTATGCATTGCGATAAACCTGTTTAATCTTATGCCCGCTGCCGCTTTATCCGGGTTTAAGTTTGCGTCTGCCTTTAAAACCGTTTTTATCTTCCCGGCGGGTTTCGTCCCCCATGCAGGTTTCATCTTCGAAGCTTTTTTATGTTCAATATAACCGCTGCGTTTTGTTTCAAATTTCTTTTCGTTTTTTGATTTTATTGCGGTTTTAGTTTTGCTTTCGGCTTTCGTTATTTTTCTTCCTTTTGTCAAAATACGATTCCCTCCATTTGGGTAGAAGCTTGTGCATAAAGTTTCATAGGAATACGTCCCGATAGATATGCAAGCCTGCCCGCTTCTACGGCTTTTTTCATTGCGGCCGCCATATTAACCGGATTAGCGGCTCCGGCTATAGCCGTGTTTATAAGAATGCCGTCAACGCCGAGCTCCATAGTTTTGCAGGCGTCGGAGGCCGTTCCTACTCCGGCATCTACTATTACGGGAACGGATACGGTTTCTTTAATTATTTTTATATTATAAGGATTTCTGATGCCGAGACCCGAACCTATCGGCGAGGCAAGCGGCATAACTACCGGGCAACCGGCGTCTTCGAGCTTTTTGGCAAGAACGGGGTCGTCCATCATATACGGCATAACGGTAAAGCCTTCCTTAACCAGAATTTTTGCGGCTTTTAACAATTCTTCATTATCTGGATAAAGAGTTTTAGAATCGCCGATTACTTCAAGTTTTACGAGGTCAGTTCTGAAAACGTCTAATTCTCTTGCAAGCCTTAAAGTATTTACCGCGTCTTCTGCCGTATAACAGCCTGCCGTATTAGGCAATAGAATATATTTGTCGAGGTCTATATAGGACAGCAGATTTTCTTTGGCGTTAAAATCTATCCTTCTGACGGCAACAGTTATTATTTCGGCGCCGGAAACATCGGCGGCGTCTTTCATAGTTTCAAAGTCCGGATATTTTCCGGTTCCGATAAGAAGCCTGGATTTGAATGTATATTTTCCTATTTTTAGAACGTCGCCGTTTTCTTTTATGCCCGTACCGCTTTCCATAAACCCTCCTTATATTTATATATTATATTGTATATATTGTACATTATTATTAATTATAGTTATATAAATGACTAAATCCTGCAAACTCAATTAATATAACTATCCGCCTGGAGCTATAGTTACCATATCTATTTTGTCGTTTTCTTTTAAAATAAATTCGGCGTAAGAGTTTTTCGGAACTATCGTCTTATTTACGGCTACGGCTGTGCTTTTAATATTAAGTTTCAGTTCGTCTATAAGTTTTTGTATCGTAATGCCGTTTGCGGCGATAATATATTCGTTTCCGTTTAATTCAATTTTCATAAATTTAAGCGTTTATATTTATATAATTGTACAGCGTATCCCTTCTTACGGGAATTTTACCCGCCCGTTTTATTAAATTAGTAATTTCGCCTTCGGATAAATATTCGCCGAATTTGCCTCCGGCGCTCTTAGTAATATTTTCTTCCATTAAAGTTCCGCCGAAATCGTTAACTCCGCATTCGAGGGATTTCAACGCTGCGGTAACGCCGATTTTAGGCCAGCTTGTCTGGATATTTCTAAAGTTGTCTAAATAGAGCCTTAAAGCGGCATAAAATTTAAGAACGCCGTTATCGTCCGCAACTTCCTCCCGAGGAACCAGTTTTCCGAGGGACGTTTTAGCCGAAATGAACGGCAAAGCTATAAATTCCGTAAATCCGCCGGTTTCATCCTGAATCTGCCTTATAAGGCTTAAATGATAAACCAGGTCCTCGTTCGATTCTATATGCCCAAAAAGGACGGTAGCCGAAGTTTTAACCCCAAGCATATGCGCCGTTTTTATAATTTCGACCCAGACTGCCGTATTTATCTTTTCCGGACAAATTTTTCGCCTCGTTTCTTCGGCTAAAATTTCCGCGGCGGTTCCGGGCATGGAATTAAGCCCGCAATAGACTAATTTTTCAATAACGGCGGGGTAAGACTTGCCGGTTGTTTCGGCAAGTTCGTAAATTTCCTGCGGCGAAAATGCATGGATATGTAATTCGGGAAAATTATTTCTTACGGCTTTAATTAAACCGAAGTAGTAATCCGGATTTGATTTTAATTCGGGATTTATCCCGCCTGTTACGCATATTTCGTCGATTCCGATAAGTTTTCTGCCTTCGGAAATCTTTTCGAGTATCTTGTCGTAGCCTAATAAGAATGCGTCTTTAGAATTTTTTGTCCTTTTATACCCGCAAAATTTGCAATTCAAACCGCATATATTGGTAAAATTGATATTTCTATTTACGACGTATGATACGTTGCCGGAGTTAATCCTAAAGTTGAGGGCATCCGCCGCCGAAAATATTTCCTTAACCGCTTTGCTGTCTTTCTCTTCAAGCAAAAAGAGCAGGCCGGCGTCATCGAGCCTCCTTCCAGACAAAACTTTTTGTAAGATATTATCTAATTCCGTTTTATTCGATAAATGGAACATTATAAGATATCCGCGTAATTATTCTAATGAATGAATAAAGTATATCCGTCGAACCTAAAGGGATAGCCTTTGAGGGAGTGAAACTGCCTGAAAAGAAATAATCGGTAGATCATCCTGCTTCCCTACGACGGCATTACCCGTATCAGGTTCAAAGGGTTACGGGCTTTAACCGCTCCGTTCTCAGCCGTAGTTATATACGGCACCCCTATTATTTTTATTTTTATATATATGCGGGCATATATATATTTATTATATCACCTATTATTTTATAATTCCAACTAAAAAACTTTTGCTTTTACTGCCGTAAACTTTAACGCAGGAAACACCCACCGTTAGAACGTTATGCTTCGCGCTCAAAGGAATAAAATCGTATTCGAGAAAAACAGATTTTTTTATATGCCCGAACGTTCCGGTCCTTTCGTTAATAAACTTTTCTGCCTTCTCGGGCGGAATGTTTAAAAAGTTAAACTTCCCGGCATTTTTATAAACTATGGTCAGCCTGTGAAAGAAATAATAAATGTTTCCGTTCTTCGATTTTATAAAATCTATATTTCTATTAGTTCGCATTCCGTCGCTTATAACTCTGTTTTTCGTATGATACAGAAGATAGAATCCCTGTTTCTTCATTACATAGCCGCCGAGAGACGCTTTTATATAATTTTTAAAATATTTGACGGAATTGACGTAACTTATAAGTTTATTCAATCTTGCCCTGTCTTTTGAATATAATTTATTCCACAAAAAAACGTTATTTCTGTCGTGCTTGTATTTTGCGGGATTAACGATTTTTATATACGTAATCACGTCGTTTTTGCCGACGGCTTTACCTCTTGCCTTTAAGTAAAGAGCGTAAATTACCGGATTTGAAGCATATACTCCGTTGCAGGCAGAGGAGCCTTTTCCGTCCGCAAACGATTTTTTAACCGACAGCGGATTGAAACTAAAAAATAAAAATACCGCCAAAGCCAATAGAAACAATGTTTTAAATATTGATAAGCTTTTATTCTTTTTATCGGTCGCCATGTTATACGCCCTCTATATAATATTTAATTAATTTTTACATTTTTAGTAAATTTACTTAATTTTAATAAACTTAGCTATAATTTGTCAAATTAATAATATTTATGAAGCAAATTTTTAAATTATGGAGCAAATAATAAATTTTGTTTATTTAAAAGTTGTGAAATTCTTTTTTCGGCAAGGTTGATATATTCCTCTTTTATATCGTAACCCACAAACTTTCTTCCAGATTTTAATGCCGCCGCCGCAACCGTTCCGCTTCCCATAAAGGGGTCGAGAATAATATCGTCTTTAAAAGAATAGAGCTGAATTAAACGAAACGGCAGTTCTTCGGGAAACGGCGCAGGATGCCCTATTCTTCTTGCACTCTCGGCTTTCATTGTCCATATAGATTTAGTCCATTCCATAAACTGTTCTTTGGTAATAGTGTTTTGCCTGCCCTTGCCTATTCTACTATAGTCTCCTTTTGAAAAAACTAGAATATATTCGTGTATATCCCTTAAAATCGGGTTTGCGGAACTCATCCAGCTTCCCCATGCCGTCGATGGACTTGCGCTCGAAGCTTTATTCCAGATTATTTCTCCCCGCATATTAAAACCTATATTAATCATCGTCGTCGAAATATAATCGGAAAGCGGAATATAAGGTTTGCGCCCAAGATTTGCTACATTAATACAAGCTCTGCCGCCATTTACCAGAACTCTATAAGTTTCTCTGAACGAATTTTCTAATAACCGCAAATATTCTTTCAGCGAAAGATCGTTATCGTATTCCTTTGAAACGTTGTATGGAGGAGATGTTATCATTAAATGGATAGAATTATCAGACAACTCTTGCATATTTTCGGCGGAACCGAGGATAAATTTATTAACTAATTCTTCCGGCAGTTTTCTTTCTGTTTTGTCTTCTATTTCTCTAATTTTAAGTGTTGAATAAAGCTTGGAATTATAAAAACGGGAGCTATCATGATTAATTCTTCCGTTTGTTCCAAAAGTGCTTGTTTCCGTCCCTTTTTTTACTTTACCGGTTGAGCTTTGCCTAAGTAAGTCGAGGTCTTCCTGAAGCTCTTTTTGCTCTTGATTTAAATCTTTAACTTCACAAGGTTTATTTAAAATTTTCATTTTTTTTATTATAAATCTTTAATTAAATTTAAAAATTTTTCTGCTTTTGCAATATTTGTAGATTCTTTATTTGCAGTTGAAATTAATTCCCCGAGATTGCGTTTGGAAATCATCGAAGAGAAATAGTTCATATCGCTTTCGACGAGTTGTTTTGACAACTCAAAAAGAGTTTCCGGTATTTCAATAGTTTGAAAACCACTTTTGGGGGTTATTTTAATAAATTTTCCTTCTGTCGGTTGAGGGTTAAGCGACCAAAAACCTTGAATGACACCGGAAGTTTTTAAAAAATCTACTTTTTTAATATAACTTTCCGTAATCGGGCTATTTCCCAAAATAACGATGGGAATTTTCGTTGAAGCATGTCCTGAAACCCTAATATTAATCGACTTACCGGTTGCTTTTAACATAGAATCGGAGCGAAGCAAAGAAGGATTGCCCTTGTGTCGTTTATAGTCGCCTATGAATTCTATTTTATCCGGCTTATCAAATATATAATTAGAAATTATGCTCATTTTAATTTCAAAAATTAATTTTATATTTTCTGATTTCTGTAAATTATTATTCGTTGTGCAAAATGCAAGGTCTGCGCTTGATTTTCTCGTTAATCCTATTTCCTCGCAAATGACGCCGTTTACCGCAAATAGTCCTAATTTTTCGGCAACGGGCTCAAAGAGAGTTTTACACCATTTTTCAGTAAACTGTCCAATAAGCGAATTTCTGCTCTGCAAAGTCTGCCCTTCTGCATCCGCCCCTTTCGGAACATAAGCATAATATCCGTCTTTTAAATTGTAAAAAAGCTGTTCTGGAGAGGCAAAGTTCTCTACC
>JAJZYC010000039.1 GCA_021806125.1 bacterium | reverse complement strand
GTTTTTAACTGGCGGAGAGAGAGGGATTCGAACCCTCGGTACATCTATTAGGACATACATTCGCTTAGCAGGCGAACGCCTTCGACCTACTCGGCCATCTCTCCGAAGAGAATTAATTAAATTAATAAATAATATAACATTATAGAGATTTTTATTCAAGCGCTAATACAACAAAGGTTTATTTGCCTCGCAGTTTGATTATTTTTACAAAATCCGTGGAACCGGGTTCTCCTATGGGAACGCCGCCTGTCAATATGGCGTAATCGGGACTTTTATGCCCTGCGCTTTTCAATCCACCGTTAATTAAATAGATTGCGTCTTTTAAGTCTATATCCTGAGACTCTATATTTTTCATAACAACGCAAAAAACTCCGTAATTTAAAGACAATTTCCGCTTTACGAATTCGTCGGGAACTATAGCGAGAATAGGCACATGCGGCTTTAACGACGATATCAGGTTAGCGGTATAACCCGACCTTGTTATTGCCGCTATAATAGAATTTTTTAAAAGCTTAGACGCCGCAACCGACATTTCGGCAATTATATTTGAAATATCCGGCGTTTGCATTTCGATAACGTTTAAATTATTTCGCTCGTCCAAATATTCCGCAGGATTGCCTAATTTATATATTTTATTATATATTGCGCTCTTTTCGGTAGCTTTTATAATCTTAGACATATATTTAACGGCTTCCGCCGGATATTTGCCGACTGCGGTTTCTTCGGACAGCATTACCGCATCCGTTCCGTCAAAAATGGCGTTGGAGATATCGGTAACCTCCGCCCTTGTCGGAGATTCGTTCTCAACCATAGACAAAAGCATCTGCGTTGCCGTTATAACAGGTTTTTTGTAAGAATTAGCAACGGAAATTATTCTTTTTTGCTCCAGGGGAATATTTTCAACCGGAGCTTCTACTCCAAGGTCGCCTCTCGCTACCATTAAAGCGTCGGCAATGCGGGCGATTTTCTCAATGTTTTTTAGGGCATCGAGCTTTTCTATCTTTGCAATAATTAAAAACTCTTTCCCATCGCATTCGCTTTTAAGAAAATTTTTAACGTACAAAATATCTTCGCTGCTTCTGACAAACGAAACCGCAAACATATCGACGCCTTGTTCCGCTCCGAATTTTAAAAACTTTTTATCGCTATCGGTAGCAGAAGGGATGCTTAAAACCGAATCCGGGAAATTTATGCCTTTTTCCGGCTTAAGTATGCCGCCGGTTAAAACTTCCGCTTCGAGTTCTCTTCCGTTTAGCTTTCTTATTATTTTTAATTTTATCTTTCCGTCGTCTATATATACTAAACTTTTGGGTTTTATATCCTTGCATAGATAAGCATAATTTATAAAAATATTTTTTTCGTCGGACTCTATATGTTTATCCGTTAATTTTATTATGTCCCCTTTATTAATCGGTATATAATCTCTCGATAATTTTCCCGTCCTTATTTTAGGTCCGGGCAAATCAATCAAAATAGCGGTATCTTTGGATATCGACCTTATATTTCTAATTGCTTTTGTAAAATAAGTTTCATCTCCGTGCGAAAAATTCAGCCTTATAACGTCTGCTCCGTTTTTTATAATGCTTTCGAGCACGCGCCTGCCATCGCTTGCCGGTCCGAGAGTAGCGACAATCTTTACTTTTTTATTATAGATATTAAACATGCAGATTTTTACCGTTTTTTTAACTCTTCGTTTAATCGAAATTATATCAGATTATCAAAAACCCTTCAAATATTTAAAATTTTTAAATTTTTTTATCCCCTTAATCCTTTACAAACATATAATTAAAAGGGTAAAATAATAAAAGCTGGAACCAATTTAAAAAACAAGATAAATTATGCTCAATCTTTATAATCCTCAAAATTTTTCGTCTTTATTTTCGGTATTAACAACGGCTTTTTTGCTTGGAATAGTTCACGGATTTACGCCGGACGAACATACTTGGCCGATTACGTTCAGCTATTCCATAGGCAGTTACAGCACTAAAGGCGGATTTAAAACAGGACTCTTATTTTCCCTCGCGTTCACGTTTCAAAGAGCCGTAGCATCCGAACTATCGTACTACGCTTTAGGGAAAATATTAACAAAACCGGATGTCGTTCCTATAATATACATATTCGTCGGCATAGTAATGTCATTCGCGGGAGCTTACGTAATAGGCCTTGGAGAAAACTTCGAACTGTTCGAGGGACTCGAAAAAATACTTTTGAAATTTTTAAAAATCAAAACTCTTGAGCCGCAAACAAAATATGCGGGGAATAAATCGCACCCTATACCCTTATATATGGTACTGCTTCACGGATTTATAGCCGGATGGGGCACAGGCGCTTTTGCGATTATAGTTTATACCGTCCTTGCTCCAAAAATGCCTAACGGATATATAGGGTTTCTGCCGGGTCTTTTATTCGGTCTCGGCACTATGGCGACGCAGATAATTATAGGCATGTTTGCGGGGAGATTTATGGAGCGGCTTAAAATTCCAAAAAAGGGGATAGAATATATAGCAAGAAGAACATCGGGATTAACCCTTTTTTGGGGCGGGCTGGCTTTCGTGCTGGCGGCGGCATTGGAAATAGCCTTTCCCAAACTTATACAGGCGGGGTTCATCACGCCTGTTAAAGTCCACAATCTTCACACTCTTGGAGTAGGATTCTTTCTGGTTATTTTTATAATCTTATTCATATTGGCGACGTCGTTCATTAAATCTTTAAAATACGTAAAAAATAACGGTTCGGAGTTTCTGTAAAAATAAAATACCTTAACTCACCGATTGAACAATTTTAATAATCTCTAACGGTGAGTTAAGGAAATAATAATATTTAATAGTTTATTTTATCTTTAAATATCTCATTGTTGTAAATTGCAAAGTACTTCTTTACTCTTTTATAATATCCGTAATAGAAGTCAGAAAAAAGCCTGTTAGTGCTCTCGGAAATATCAAGGTTTAATCCGTTGCCGCCACCGTTTGGCCGGCCATGTTTTAAAGACCTGTAAACCAAAGTAGGTCCTACGTTATATGCAAACAAAGCAAGTTTTAAATTCTTAAATTCATATAGTAAACTCAATAAATATCTTGCGCCTATTTTTATATTTAAAGAAGGGTTATATAGATAATTTACCGGAAGATACTCTATATATCTCGTATTATAATTAAATTTTTTAGACTTTATGCGGTATTTTTTTATAAGATAAAGACCGGTTATCGGCTTAATCTGCATAAGGCCGACGGCTCCCATGTTAGAGTAGGAAAAATTATTAAACGAACTTTCGACTCTTATAACCGCCAGAATCAAAGCAGGATTTATCTTATATTTTTCGCCTAAATTAAAGATGAGGCCTGAGACCTTCTTTTCCTCAGGCACGGGAAGCCCCGAGTTAAATGTTTTTATAATTTTAAAAATCTTAATCTTTTCATAATCGACGCGGATTTTATTTTTAAGCAGTTTTACGTCCTGCCGTTCCTTTAAGTAGCTGTAATACATAGGAATAACATAACAGTAAGACAAAAAGGCTACGGAAATTAATACCGAGAGCAATAAAAAATAAGGTAAAAAATATTTAAATTGGATTTTGTTAATCAATTTTTTTATGATAATTCTCAATCCAAATAAAATTTTTCTAATTTTCTTCAAAATTTACTCCAAAACATTAAAATTTTAATAAAAAATATATATACAGCACACAAATAAACATTTTTAATATATATTTTGATTAAAATATATCATAAGTTAATATAAAAGTCAAATTTGCGACCTTTTCTCCGGTAAAAACCCCTATTTGACTGAAAAAAATCTTAAAAAAAATAATAGTCTTATTTTATTATAAAAAAATATTTTCTTGCCATTTATTTTAAAAAGTGGTAAATTAAAAATCATCGGCCTATTTTGATATTTTGGTTTTAATTAATCTGTTTTATTTTAATTCTATTTAACTTATGTCTAAAATTTAAAATTTAATTTTAAACCTTTAAAAGGAGAACAAAAATGGCTGATCAGACAAAAATGGCTATTATTTCTATTCACGGAACGCTGGATATGGCTTATCCCCCGCTTATTCTTGCCTCTACGGCGGCAACGCTCGATATCGAGAGCGCTATATTTTTTACGTTTTACGGATTGCAGATACTGAAAAAAGATGCCGGAGACAGCCTGAAAGTTTCCCCTATCGCAAATCCAGCAATGCCCATGCCCGTCCCGAACATTATAGGCGCTCTTCCCGGTATGACGGCAATGGCTACTTCTATGATGAAGTCTATGATTAAGAAAAATGGGGTTGCATCCGTTCCCGAACTTATATCTTTATGTCAAGAAACAGGGGTAAGGCTTATCGCATGTCAAATGACTATGGACCTTTTCGGTTTTAAAAAGGAAGATATGATCGACGGGCTTGAATATGCCGGCGCCGCTACGTTTATGGAATATGCCGCCAATTCGCAAATTCATCTTGCATTTTAACCTGCGTTTTAATCTGATAATGCTGCAAAAATAAATTATACTCAAGGCCCTTGCATTTATTATGCAGGGGTCTTGTTTTTTATTGACACGCATTATAAAATTAAATATAATAATATTAATTAATATATATGTTTATATATATTTTTATATAATTTTTACACATATGGCTAATATTGAAGAAGAAGAATACAGAACGGAAGCGGAACTTCTTAAAACTCTGGGCCACCCTATAAGGCTTAAGATAATCGAGGTTCTGGTAACTAACAAATCCTGCGTGAAAAACATATGGGAATCGCTCGGCCTCCCTCAAGCAACGGTTTCACAGCATCTGATATCCCTCAAAAATAAGGGAATAGTCAGCTGCAAACGCGACGGGGTTATGATGTGCTACGAACTTAATGATAAAAGAATAGAAAAAATATTTAAAGATTTAAAAGAATACGGCAGTAGCGCCTCTTCGAATGAAAACCGCAATCTAAACATCCAAAAGACAGATAAGTCTATTTTATTAAATATACCAAAATAAAAATTAAGAAATTTCCAAAAATAAAAATATACTATGTTAAATATATAATTATTAATATATATGAATAGAAATAAAACATTAAAAAATACGCCCGCAATAATAACGGTCATTTTATTTTCTTTTGTATTAATGGTATTAATCACTGCAAGTTCTAGGGCGGTATTTGCTTTTCCTTTTCGATCTAATCCAGCATCGAGCTTGCCTGCATCGAGCATGTCGATTAATCAGGCTTTTTTATATGCTTTAAAACACAACAAAATGTTAAAGCTCGAGAAAATTAAACTGGATTCCGCAAGTTATGAAGAAAATGAAGCTATGAGCGGTTTTTTTCCTAAAATAGATTTTAACGAAATTTATATGAACACCGATAATCCTTTATATGCATTCGGAAGCGTGTTGAACCAGAGAATACTTACGCCGCAAAACGTTCAATCTTATTTCAGCCCGAATTTCTTAAATAATCCCGGGATGATACACAATTACGAATCGGAATTTTCTATCGAACAGCCGTTATTTATGGGCGGGAAAATATATTTCGGCTATAAAAGGGCTAAACTTAACAGGCGAGCGGTTAAAAAAGGGTTAAGCGAAACTAAGCAGAAAGTTCTTTACGGCGTTGCCAAAGCATATTATTCGTCGATACTTGCCGAACATTACGTTAAGCTGATGAAAAGCATGGTGAAAACCGCCGAGGCATATAAAACGCTCTCCGAAAATCTGTTTAAAGCCGGACAGGTCGTATCTTCCGATGTCTTGAGGGCAGACGTCGAACTTGCGGCAATGAAAGAAAAACTATTATCGGCAAAAAAGAATTATAAACTTGCGAAATATTTTTTAAATATCGAAATAGGAATTCCGATAAATTCTAAATATGAATTAACAAGCAATTTAAAAAGTATTCCGTATGATAAATCCTTAAGCATCGATTCTCTGCAAAAAACCGCTTTCAAAAAAAGACCGGATTATAAGGCGCTTTTATTAAATAAAAAAAATATGGGGCTCGGCGTCAAAGAAGCCGAAGGCAAATTTTTGCCGAAATTGGTTGCCGGATACGATTATTTCAGCAACGGACCGGCTATTCATCCAGACGATTCCTACAGTTATGCTTTAACGGTAATGCTTCACTTCAATATTTTTTCGGGGTTATACGATTATAATAATCTGCAAAAATCTAAAAGCGGCTATAATACTATGCTCGAATATCAGGGACTTTTGAAAAATAAAATCGAAATGCAGGTAAGAAAGGCATATCTGCAGTATAAAACCGATTTAATGAATACAAAGGTTGCAAAACTTGCCGCATTAAACGCAAAACAGACCTTAAAAATTACTACTAACAGATATAAAGCCGGAATGACTACTTTAATAAATCTCGACAGAACCCTCGACGAATACAAAGCGGCTAAAGTCGAATATTTGAATACGCTGTTCAGGCTTAATGTCGATAAATATTATATAAAATTAGTAACGGGGACGTTATAGATGTTTTTTTATGTTTTTGTATGATATAATATATAAAAAGACATATAAAAAAAGGAAATGGAGGAAAATTATAAATATGCCGATTTACGAATACGAATGTAAAAAATGCGGAAAAATATTTGAAGTTTATCAAAGGCTCAGCGAAAAAGGCGAAGATATAAAATGTCCCGTATGCGGATCGGAAAAACCAGTAAAAAGAGTCAGCTCATTCGCCAGTTGCGGCGGAGGCTACGGGTCGAATCACGGGTCTTCAAGTTCCGGTTCATGCGGAGGCGGCGGAGGCTATAGCAGCGGATTTGGCTGAGCATAATTAACGGATGGTCGTCCGTTTCTGAATTAAATCGATAAATTTAATCTTTAATCCCTGCGTTTCTTTTCTTTGTTATTCGACGCGGGGATTTTTTTATCTTAAAAGCTCCCGCACCCTTTGATACAGGCTTTCCAAATCGCCGAAAGTTTCCGTTATGCCGCCTTTTTTTATATTAAGTTCGTATTTATTATCTTTGATTGTTCTATTGCCAACCACTATCTTAAAAGGTATTCCGATTAAATCTATATCTTTAAGTTTAATGCCGGCGGATAATTTCCTGTCGTCGTATATAACATCGATTCCCATAGACGTCAAGTCTGAGTAAATCTTCTCGGAAACGGATACTATCTTTTCATCGTTGACGTTAAGGCTGACGACGGCCATGCTGAACGGACTTACCGATACCGGAAGATTTATTCCGTTATCGTCAGAAAAGACTTCGATAAGCGTCTGCAGCGTCCTGCCGACTCCGATGCCGTAACAGCCCATTACAAAAAAATTTGCCTCGCCTTTTTCGTCTAAAAATTTTGCATTCAGAATGCTTGAATATTTTTCCCCAAGCTTAAAAATATGTCCGAGTTCTATTGCATTTTTAACGGTTAAAAGGCCGGAACATCTTACACACTTATCGCCGGCCTGCACGCTTCTTATATTGGCAGTGATATCGGGAGTGAAATCCCGTCCGGGCTTTACGTTTGCCATATGGGCGTCTTTTTCGTTAGCTCCGGTAATCCAGTATTCCGAGTTATTAATCTCTTCGTCTATAACAATCAGGTTTATGCCGTTTAATCCGAACGGACCGGCGAAACCGCAAGGAGCTCCGGTTATTCTTTCAACGTCCCCCTCTTTTGCGAGAAATAAATTTTTGACTCCCGCCGCTTTTTTCAACTTGCGTTCGTTTATTTCCCTGTCTCCCCTAACCATGGCGGCAATAAAACCGGATTCGGTTTCGTATATGAGCGTTTTTGCGAAGCAGGTCTTATCCACCTTAAGATATTCGCCGACTTCTTCTACGGATTTTTTATCCGGAGTAAAGAGTTTGGTCATCTTCGGCTGTCTGCACGATTCAAGCGGACCGTGATAATCCGAAGCGGAGTCGGCTTCATCGATTGAAGCTGCATATCCGCAATTTTCGCAAATAACTATCCTGTCTTCGCCGTATTCCGAAAAAACCATAAGTTCTTCGGAATAATTTCCTCCTATTTCACCTGCTTCGGCTTTAATAAATTTAAAATCGAATCCGAGCCTCTTAAATATATTTTCATATGCCCTTTTCATCTTTTTGTAGCTTTCGTCGAGCCCTCTCTCGTCCGCATCAAAACTATAGGCATCTTTCATAATAAACTCTTTGGCTCTCATCAGTCCGAATCTCGGACGCATCTCATCCCTGAATTTAAGGTGTATCTGATACAGCGTCAGCGGCAGTTCTTTATACGACTTTACGTTTTTCTTAACAAGGTCGGTTACAACCTCTTCATAAGTAGGGGCAAGGCAAAAATCCCTATCCTGCCTGTCTTTAAACCGCAGAAGCTCTTTTCCGTAATCCTCGTCCCTTCCGGATTCCTTCCATAAGTCTAAAGGCTGGACAAACGGCATCGAAAGTTCGACTGCACCTGCCGAATTCATCTCCTGCCTTATTATTTCTTCCAGTTTACGCAGGCTTTTTAAGCCGAGAGGAAGATAAGTATAAATACCTCCCGAAAGCTGTCGGACGTAGCCGGCTCTTAAAAGTAGCTTATGGCTCTTAAGTACTGCCTCTTTAGGGTCCTCTTTCAGAGACGGAATAAAAAACGACGAATATCTCACGCTGACTCCTGATTTTAATTGTTTTTATTATTTATTTTTTCCCCGGTAATATTTTCTATTTCATCGATTAACGCCTTAAGTATCTCTCTATTGTCGTATTTTCCTATAGTCTTTCCTTTGGAAAATAAAACCGACTTTCCCCTGCCTCCGGCAATACCGACATCGGCATGCATAGACTCCCCGGGACCGTTTACTACGCATCCCATTATTGCAACCTTTATGTCGGATTTTATCCTAGATGATACTCTTTCAAATTCTCTTGCCATATTTACGACGTCAATCTCGGCTCTGCCGCAGGTAGGACAAGAGATAAGCTGAACTCCGCCTCGCCTTAAACCTAAATCTCTCAGAATATTATAACCGGCGATAACTTCCGTAACGGGGTCGTCGCTCAAAGAAACCCTTAAAGTATCTCCTAAGCCTTCATATAGCAATATTCCGAGTCCCACTCCTGACTTTATTGCTCCGGAAAATACTGTTCCCGCTTCGGTTATGCCGATATGAAAGGGGTAATCTACTTTTTCCGCCAGAAGTTCGTATCCTCTTACCGTAGTCAAAACGTCGGTGGACTTTAAAGATATTTTTATATCGTAAAACGATTCGTCTTCTAACAGTTTTATATGTTTCAGTCCGCTTTCTACCATTGCCGCGGCAAAATCTCCGCCGTTTTTTTCTAAAACTCCTTTTTCTAAAGAACCAGAGTTTACACCTATCCTTATAGGCACTCCGATGTCTTTGCAGGCATTTGCCACTTCTTTTACTTTTTTCTTATCGCCTATGTTGCCAGGATTAATCCTAAGTCCTTTAACACCCGCTTCTAAAGATGCCAAAGCTAGTCTGTGGTCGAAATGTATGTCGGCGACTATCGGAACGTTAACGCTCCTTACGATATCTTTCAAAGAGTTTGCGGCTTCCGGCGTATTCACCGCAACTCTGACTATTTCGCAGTTATAGCTCTCTAAGTCTTTTATCTGCCTAACTGTAGAAACGGAATCTTCGGTAACGGTGTTAGTCATCGACTGGACGCTGACGGGAGCATCGGAGCCGATTAAAACACCGCCGATTTTGATTGTCCTTGTATGTCTTCTTTTTATCATTTTTAATTTTTAATATATATATTATAATATATTGGAATTAAAAATATAATAAAAAAACAAAACTGCATTTTTTCATTAACGGATTAATTATGTTTGAATTTTTAAGAGATAAAATTTATACGATAGACGGAAATAAGATAAGGCTTTTATCCATACTTACGTCTATCGCGATTATTATAGGGTCGTATCTTATAGCATATATATTCTCTCATTTAATCAGAAGGGAATTCAGAAAAAATAAAACCGTAAACAAGTCATTTATAAAAACCGTAACGAGATTTATCAAATATATTATTTTAATAATAGGTTTTTTTATAGCTTTTCAGGTTTTAGGAATTAACCTTAGTTCTCTTGCGTTTTTAGCCGGCGTTATAGGCCTCGGCATCGGGTTCGGCATGCAGAATATTATAAGCAATTTTATATCCGGCATCATTATATTGTTCGAAAAACCCATAAAAGAAGGCGAATATGTAGATGTAGCAGGTTACGACGGCATCGTAAGCGACATAAGGGCGAGAAGCACCACTATTACGACAAGAGACAACATATCGATAATAGTTCCCAATTCTAATTTTATAACGTCCAACGTAATCAACTGGTCGCACAGAGACCCGAAGATAAGACTGCATATACCATTAGGAATAGAGGAAACCGCTTCTAAATTAGACCTTGCAAAAAAGGTTCTTTTAGAGATAGCAGAAGAAAATCCTGAGGTTTTGAAAAAGCCCGAACCGTCAGTATGGTTCGTTAACATCGGAGCGTCGTCATTTAATCTTGAACTGATTGCATGGATTTCGTCGCCCATAAGGAGGCATTTCATAATAAGCGACATAAACTTCGAGATAGCCAAGAAGTTTGCGGAATACGATATAGATTTAACCTATCCGTGGACAAATATTGCGTTTAGAAATGAATTGAAGGTACAAAATACCGGCGGCTATAATGT